>JAUNUA010000276.1 GCA_030538435.1 Brachybacterium sp. | reverse complement strand
ATCGACGACGGCGACTGGCGCGACGCCGAGCTCGGCGCCTCCGCGAGCGACGACTGCTGGCGGCAATGGTCACTGACCTGGGACGACGCGCAATCCGGTGAGCACACCGTCACCGTCCGCGCAGTCGACCGCAACGGCGACGTCCAGACCGAGAAGGTCGCGAGCCCCGCCCCCGACGGTGCCAGCGGCTGGCACACCGTCTCCCTCCGCGTGCGCTGATCCCAGGCGCCATTGCTACAGTGGCCGCACGCAATCTCCGGGGTCAGTGAAAATCTGAGCCGGCGGTAACAGCCCGCGACCCGGCCCCCAAAGGCCGGCTGACCTGGTGGAACTCCAGGGCCGACGGTGAAAGTCCGGATGGGAGGAGATGCGGCGCGCCCTGCGTGTCGCCGCGCCGCGAGCCCGTGTGCCCGCCGCGACGGTGATACAGCGGGACGTATCGCGCATCCTCCCCATCGTCCGCCCCGGGACTAAGACCGACCCGGGAGGACCAGTCGTGGTCGACGACACCCCTGCACGCGCAGCCACCGCACCGACCCCCGCCGAGCGCGCCGCCATGGACCGCGCCCTCCACCTCGCCGCGCAAGGCCCTGCCGAGGACGCGAACCCCCGCGTCGGCTGCGTCCTGCTCGATGCCGACGGGGCCACCCTCGGCGAGGGCTACCACCGCGGCGCCGGCACCCCCCACGCCGAAGTCGCCGCCCTCACCGGCGCCCGCGACGCCGGTCACGACGTCCACGGCGCCACCGCCGTCGTCACCCTTGAACCCTGTCACCACACCGGCCGCACCGGCCCCTGCACCGAGGCCCTGCTCACGGCCGGCATCGGCCGCGTCGTCCTCGCCCTCGAGGACCCCAGCCCCCAGGCCGGGGGAGGGGCCGCGGCGCTCGCTGCCGCCGGGGTCGCCATTGTCCGCGGCTCCGGTCGCGAGGACTCCCTCGCCCTGAACCGCGCCTGGCACCGCCGCGCCACCGCCGAGGCGGCGGCCGTCTCCACCAGCGCCGAGGACCGCTGCCACATCGTGCTGAAAACCGCCACCACCCTCGACGGACGCATCGCCGCCGCAGACGGCAGCAGCCGCTGGATCACCGGGCCGGAGGCCCGCGCCCACGCCCACCGGGTGCGCGCCGCGACCGACGCGATCATCGTCGGCACCGGCACCGTCCACGCGGACAACCCCGCCCTCACCGCACGCCCCGCAGACGCCGACGCCCCTGCCACCCAGCCCTGGCGGATCGTCGTCGGAACCCGCCCCATCCCCACCCGCGCCGCCGTCCGCGGCGAAGACGGACGCTTCGCGCAGGTCACCAGCCGCGACCCCCGCGACATGCTCGCAGCGCTCCGCCGCATCGGCGCCCGCCACGCCGTCCTCGAGGGCGGGCCGCGCCTCGCGACCGCGTTCCTGCGATTCGGGATCGTCGACGAGCTCCACGCCTACCTCGCCCCCGCCCACCTCGGCGCCGGCGCGGGCGTCATCGGCGATCTCGGCATCAGCGACGTCGACCGGGCACTGCGCTGGCACACCCGCGACGTGCGCCGCCTCGGCGAGGACGTGCTCATGGTCGCGACCCGCGGCGCCGACACGCCCCTGCACCCCCGTGCCGGCGAGGACCAGCCCTGATCGCCGCGCCGCACCTCCACCGCACCTCCGCCCCACCGACCCAGGAGCGCCCCATGTTCACCGGCATCGTCGAAGAGATCGGCCGGATCTCCCGCATCGACCCCCAGCCCGGCGGGGAGGTGCGCCTGGAGATTCACGGCCCTCTCGCCGCCTCTGATGCCCGCCCCGGGGACTCGATCGCCGTCAGCGGCGTCTGCCTCACCGTCACCGCCCCGCCGGCCGACGGCACCTTCATCGTCGAGGCGGTCCCCGAGACGCTGCACCGCACCACCCTCGGCGCCGCGACCGAGGGCGCGACCGTGAACCTCGAACGCGCCCTGCGGGCCGACGCCCGCCTCGGCGGGCACATCGTCCAAGGGCACGTCGACGGCATCGGCACGCTCACCTCGCGCACCGATGGTGGGCGCTGGGAAGACCTCGTCCTCACCCTCGATCCCGTGCTCGCACCGCTGGTCGCGGAGAAAGGCGCCATCACCGTCGACGGAGTCTCCTTGACCGTCACCAGCGTCGGTGAGCGCACGTTCGGGGTGTCGCTCATCCCCGCGACCCTCCAGGCCACCACCCTCGGTGACCTGACCGAGGGCGAGGCAGTGAACCTCGAGGTAGACGTGCTGGCTCGCTACGTCGCCCGCCTCACTGGGTACCCCGGCCACACCGACGACGACCCGCGGCAGGGGCGCGCATGAGCGCCGCCATCGGCCACAGGGGCACCGCCGGTCACAGCGGCCCCGTCGGCCGCTTCGAGGATGCCCTCGAGGCCTTGCGTGCGGGCCGGCCCGTGCTCGTCGCCGACTCCGCCGACCGCGAGAACGAGGTCGACATCATCCTCGCCGCCGAGCACGCCACCCCCGCCTGGGTGGCCTGGTCCGTCCGCCACTCCTCGGGATACCTCTGCGCGCCGATGCCCGAGGAGCTCGCCGACAGGCTCGACCTGCCGCTGATGGTGCCCCGCACCCAGGACTCGCTGCGCACCGCCTACACCATCACCGTCGACGCCGCCCGCGGCATCACCACCGGCATCAGCGCCGCCGACCGCGCCCGCACCCTGCGGGTCCTCGCCGACCCCGACGCCGGCCCGATGGACCTCATCCGGCCCGGTCACATCATCCCGCTGCGCGCCGTCGACGGCGGTCTCGCCGCACGGCCCGGCCACACCGAGGCCGCGGTGGAGCTGTGCCGCGCGGCGGGCCTCGCGCCGGTCGGCATGATCGGTGAAATGGTCCGCGACGACGGCGACGTGATGCGCCTCGCGGAGGCCGCGGACCTCGCCGCCGAACACGACCTCGTGGTTCT
>JAUNUA010000275.1 GCA_030538435.1 Brachybacterium sp. | reverse complement strand
TGGGGCAGGTGGAGCGCGCGCAGCCAGTGGAGTCCGTCGACCTCCTCGACGCCGGGGACGGCGCGCTCGCTGAACCAGTCGGCGAGGCCGAGGCCGTCGAAGGGTTCGCGGACCCGCAGTCGGGCCGACAGGTGAGCGGCACCGGCCTCTCCCGGTCCAGCGGGTGCCGAGGCTCCGGTCGTCTTTCCTCCGGGGCGGGCCAGGCGCACGTCGGTCGGGGACTGACCGTAGATCCGCCGGATGGTGTCATGGAACTGGCGCTCACTGCCGAATCCGGCGGCGTAGGCGATCTCGGCCACCGGGAGGTCGGTGCCGCGCAGCAGTTCATGTGCGCGGCGCGCCCGGTGCACCCTGGCGTGGGCGAGAGCCCCCGCGCCGGTCTCCTGCAGCAGCGCCCTGTGCAGGGTGCGCTCGGAGACAGCGAGTCGGCGTGCGAGGTCCGGCACCGAGCCGTGGTCCAGCTCCCCGGCCTCGATGAGATCGAGAGCGCGAGCAGCGAGGGTCCCTGCCGGCCGGTGGTCCGGGGATCCGGGAGGTGCGGCGGGGCCACATCGTCGGCAGGCTCGGAACCCGGCATCCGCAGCCGCGGCGGCAGAGGCGGCGAAGACGACGCGGTCGCGGCGCGGCGTTCGCGAGGGGCAGGAGGGGCGGCAGAAGATGCCGGTGGACTGCACGCAGGTGAAGAACACCCCGTCGAAACGAGCATCGCGAGAGAGTATCGCCGCATAGCGCTGCTCGTCGGTCATCGGGTCCATGGAGACGAGTCAACACCGTCACGACCGGTGGATCCAGCGGGAATCGGTCAGGGGGGTGGCACAGACCCCGGCCGGAACGACCATCACGCTTCGGGTGTCTCCGACCGGTCCCTGGCGGCGGAGTGTCAGCGCGGGAACATATCGACGGTCCGCGACGCATGTGTCGCGAAGAGTCGAAATACGACGGCGCTGACAGCGCGCCCGACACGTCGGCCGCTCCCGAAGAGTCGAGATAGTGCGCCGCGCCCCCACGCAAAAATAACCTGAGCCGCGACATCATCTGTCAACGATGTCGCGACTCAGGACAACGGAGCGGGCGACGGGAATCGAACCCGCGTCATCAGTTTGGAAGACTGAGGCTTTACCATTAAGCTACGCCCGCCTGACCTGCGAAAACGCGAGATCCGAGGCGATCCGGGGACGTCCGCCGGGTGGACGGCGCCCCGAGCGGTGTCTCGGAGCTCGCTGAGCAGGTCGGCACCCATTGAACCAGATCACCCGGAGCCGGGCACACCGGGAGCCTGTTACCGCGCGATGAGCCGGGTCACAGAGGGCAGGGTCCGCCGAGGCGGCGCCAGGCGGCGACCGGGTACGATCTGGTGGGTTGCCCTCCGGGGTGTAGCTCAGCTTGGCAGAGCGCCCGCTTTGGGAGCGGGAGGCCGCAGGTTCAAATCCTGTCACCCCGACTCGCAGCCGCCGAGCTCATCCGCACCGGACGGGCCTGCGACACCAATCCATTGACCCCAATACGTAACCAGGGAGACCTGACCAGTGAAGACCGATCTCGAGAAGCTCAGCCCCACCCGGGTGAAGCTCAACGTGGAGGTTCCGTTCGACGAGCTCAAGCCCGCCGTCGACCAGGCGACGAAGAAGATCGCCGACCAGGTCCAGATCCCGGGCTTCCGCAAGGGCAAGGTGCCGACCCGTCTCATCGAGCAGCGCTTCGGTCGGCCCGCCATCATGCAGGAGGCCGTGAACGACGCCCTGCCCGGGTACTACCAGCAGGCCGCCGCCGAGGTGGACCTCAAGCCCGTCGGCCGCCCCGAGGTCGAGGTTTCCTCTGTGCCTGGCCTGGACGGTGAGGATGAGGGATCCCTCGTCTTCGTGGTCGAGCAGGATGTGCGCCCGGAGATCGATCTGCCCGCGATGAGCTCCGTCACCGTTGAGATCGAGGAGCCTGCGGTGGACGACGACGCCGTGCAGGTGCGCCTGGACCAGCTGCGCGAGCGCTTCGGCACCCTGGTGGGCGTGGATCGCCCCGCCGAGGACGGCGACTTCGTCTCGCTCGACATGATCGCGACCATCGGCGACGAGGAGATCGAGTCCGTCGAGGGCGTCAGCTACCACATCGGTGAGGGCAACATGCTCGAGGGTCTCGACGAGGCGCTCATCGGCCTGTCCGCCGAGGAGACCACCACCTTCACCTCGAAGCTCGCCGGGGGAGACCGCGCCGGCGAGGAAGCGCTGATCAAGGTCACCGCGCAGTCGGTGAAGATCCGCGAGCTGCCCGAGGCCGACGACGAGTTCGCGGAACTCGCCTCGGAGTTCGACACCATCGAGGAACTGAAGGCGGACCTGCGCGAGCAGGCCGGCAAGGACGCCGAGGGCAACCGCGTGGGTCTCGCCCGCAACGCGCTGCTGGAGAAGCTCCTCGAGGATCTCGAGATCCCAGTGCCTCAGGGCCTGGTCGACGACGAGATCGCCGCGCACCTCGAGAACGAGGGCAAGGAGGCGGGCGATCCGCACGGCGAGGAGATCCGGGAGGAGACCGAGAAGGCCCTGCGCGCCCAGTTCCTGCTGGACGCACTCCTGGAGAGCCGCGACGTCGAGGTCGGCCAGGAGGACATGATGTCCTACATCAGCTCTCTCGCCGGGCAGTACGGCGTGGAGCCGACCCAGTTCATCCAGATGCTCGCGCAGTCCGGTCAGTTCGAGCAGATCGCCGGCGAGGTCCAGCGGTCCAAGGCCCTGGACGTGGCGCTGTCCGAGGTCACCGTGAAGAACACTGACGGCGACGAGCTGGACCTGGGGCTTGGTGGCGACGCCGAGACCTCCGAGGACGGCGACGATACGGCGGACGCGACTGCTGAGAAGAAGGAGTCCTCGAAGAAGACTCCCGCGAAGAAGGCTCCGGCCAAGAAGGCGTCGACCTCCTCCACCGCGAAGAAG
>JAUNUA010000274.1 GCA_030538435.1 Brachybacterium sp. | reverse complement strand
GAGGACTCCAAGAAGGTCGTCGACACCATCGGGACCACCGCCACCGACATGCGTGACCGTCCGCTGGAGGACGTCGTCATCAACTCGGTGACCATCGAGGACTGAAAACCTCCGCACCTGCCCCGGTGCGACGCGACCTGTGATCGAGTGACCGGATTCCGTGCATATTTCGCACGGAATCCGGTCATTCGCGGTTCTGGGCGCGAGGGTGGTGGTGCTCCAGGCGGTTGGGTCAGGCCACCGCGCGAACCCCTCATGGTTCTCGTGTAGGAATGAACCATGAGCGGCCCCAGCCACGAGTACGGATACGGTCCCGACCACCCGCGGGAGCCCGATGGCATCCATCCGCCGTCCGACGGCGAAGGCTTCGGCAGCTATGGTCCGACCGATGGGGACACATCCGAGGGTGGGCGTCGCGGGTTCGGTCAGTCCTACGGTCGCAGCTACGGCGCCCCCGATGGCGGGGAGCAGCCCACCTGTCCGCGCCACCCCGACCGCGTTGCCTATGTGCGCTGCAAGAACTGCGGCCGACCCGCGTGCCCGGAGTGCCAGCGGCCCGCTGCCGTCGGGACTCTCTGCGCGGACTGCGAGAGGGAGGTGTCCCGTCGGCAGAGGAACGCCGCCCCGCGGACCGCGATGGGCGGTCGCACCGGCCGTGGCGTCCCCTACGTCACCTACACGGTCATCGGACTGTGCCTCGCCCTGTTCATCGGGCAGACCGTTGCGCCCGCGGTGGTGACCCAGCTGCTGGTGTTCGCGCCGTTCCGCGCCCTCGCCATGCCGTGGACGTTCATGACCTCCGGCTTCCTCCACGGCGGGATCCTGCACATCGCGCTCAACATGTACGCGATGTGGCTGGTCGGGCAGTACCTCGAACGGACCATGGGGCACTGGCGGTTCGCGGCGGTGTACCTGGTCTCGATCCTGGCGGGGAGCACGGCGGTGCTGGTGCTCGCCTCCCCCGCGGACCCGGCCTGGGCCACCGCCACTCTCGGCGCGAGCGGTGGGGTGTTCGGACTCTTCGGCAGCCTGTTCATCGTGAACCGGCGCATGGGGGCCGGCAGCGCCCAGATCCTGCTGCTGATCGGTCTGAACCTGGTCATCACGTTCACCATCCCGAACATCTCCTGGCAGGGCCACCTGGGCGGGCTGGTGGTCGGCACCGCGATGACCGCCGCGATGTTCGCTCTGCGGCCGACGGCCCGCCCGGGGTCCGACCGGGAGGCGCTCGCCCGACGGTCAGGTGTCATCCATGTCGCGGTGGTCGCGGCCGCCATCGCCCTGTGTCTCGCGGCGGTTGTCGTGAAGGTGCTGCTCACCCCCTCCGGGGCGTTCATCGGCTGGGGCTGATCGCGCGGTAGGTGATCGCGGCACCGGCCGACCCGCAACACCGTTCGCCGCGCGGCGCCGTGCGCCGCCCGGCCCCGGCCGACCCATGACCCCTCAAAGCCGCGCGCGGGGCAAGGCCCTCGACTGAGTGGGAATGACACGGATGTGATTATCCCCAGCTGTGGACCGTTCTGTGGATAAACGGCTCGATGGTGCGGACGACGCGCCCAGAGTGTGGATAACTCCGGCTCTCGTGGGGACAACGGCGGGCGCGTCGGCAGCAGGCACCCGCAGCATCACCGTCTTCGGCAGGGCGGAGTGCCGTGCCCGGGGCGCGTAGGTGGCGGGTGTGAGCGACGGGTTCAGGGGTTGCTTTCCCTCAGGGCAGGTCGCTGTCGGCATCTCACGATGATGCTGTGTCCAGGGACGATGGTCCTCTACAGGGCAACCTGCCGACGATCAGGCGCCGCCGCGGGATGCGGTGTGCATGGAGGTGTCGGTCCTCGTCCCCACCGTGGCGTGCGACGCGCGCATCGAACACCCCCGACCTGCGGAACAACATGTCTGTCATTCGTCCCCAGATGTGGACAGCGCTGTGGAGAAAGACCGACTGCTGGGCCCTTCAGTGCTCCGTACCGCCGCTGATGGCGCGATCCGCACGGTGCGTGCGCGCCGCGTGCACTCCCGCGACGAGCGCCCGCGCCACTGCATCGACGCCGATCACCTCAGCCTCCGGGATATGCACGAAACCACCGCGGATATCGGCGTCGTGCAGTACGACGTCGACGTCGAGGGCGTGCTGGAGCTGGTAGAAGACGTCGTTGCAGACGTAGGTGCCGGCCGTCTGGGACACCGTCGCGGTGACCCCCTCGATCGCGGACATGGCCGCGGTCATCGCCTTGATCGGCAGTGTCGAGAAGTACCCGACCGGCCCGTCCGAAACGCACGGCACGTCCACCGGTGCCGCCCCGGCGTTGTCCGGGATCCGTGCGTCCTGGATGTTCACCGCGACCCGCTCCGGGGTGATCGCGGTCCGACCCGCGGCCAGCCCTACCGCGATCACGAGATCCGGTCGGAGCTCGCGGGCTGCTGCGATCAAGCGCTCCGCGGCGACGGTGAACTCGACCGGCAACAGCAGTGGCTGCGCCGTGATTCCCTCGGCGCGCAGCAACTCGGCTGCACGATGCACGGCCTCCCAGGAGGGGTTCGTCGCCGCCCCGTCGAAGGGCTCGAAACCGGACAGCAGGACCTCGATCGACACCGGGATGCTCCTTCGCTCGCACTCGACTCACCACAGTAGATCCGCGGGGGCTACCGTGGCCCGATGACCGGCCCCGAGACGTCCGAGAACACCCCCAGCACGGATGCCCGAAGTGCGTCCGCCGCTGGCGACTCCACCCCCAGCGGCTCCGTCCGTCACGCGTCCGCGCCCGTCGTGTCCGGCCGCGCCGGGAGCATCGCCGAGCTCTTCCCGCCGTTCGGGCTGGTCGTCACGGCGGGGCCGCTCGTCATGCGGATGCTGCGCGACGAGGACTTCCCCGCCTACGGGGCGCTTCTGCGCGAACGGATCTTCGACGAGGGGGAGGCTGATCATG
>JAUNUA010000011.1:21004-21854 GCA_030538435.1 Brachybacterium sp. | reverse complement strand
ACCCGTGGTGGGAGGCCACGACCCGGGGTGGGAGGGGCAGGACTTCGGGTGGGATGGCACGGCCCGGGGTAGGAGGCCACGGGGGAGAGCCCGGCGTCTGCACGGAATGGCGTCAGGGAGCACGGCACCTGCGCATTTGCGGGCTCCGTGCCGCTGGACGCCATTGTGTGCAGATGAATCAGCCCCACCCGCGTGGCCGGGCACCCGTCCGACTCCATGGGCGGGGCCTGGGATCTGGCTGAAGACGGACGGCTGCCCGGGATAGGCTGGGCGCGGTTCCAGGGACGGTCCCGTCGGCCGGCAACGCGGCCCGCCGTCCACTGTCGACATCGAGAGGATGCGTAACCCCGTGGACCTGTTCGAATACCAGGCCCGCGACCTCTTCGAGAAGCACGGTGTTCCCGTGCTCGGAGGGATCGTCGCGGAGGACCCGGCGGCCGCGAAGGCAGCCGCCGAGGAGCTCGGCACACCCGTCGTGGTGGTCAAGGCGCAGGTGAAAACCGGTGGCCGCGGCAAGGCCGGCGGCGTGAAGCTCGCGAAGTCCCCCGAGGAAGCCGGTGAGAAGGCCGCCGACATCCTGGGGATGGACATCAAGGGCCACACCGTGCACCAGGTGATGGTCGCCGCGGGCGCCGACATCAAGGACGAGTACTACTTCTCCCTGCTGCTGGACCGCGCGAATCGCAACTACCTGGCGATGTGCTCGGTCGAGGGCGGCATGGAGATCGAGCAGCTCGCGGTGGAGCGCCCCGAGGCGCTGGCCCGCGTGGCCGTCGACCCGAACGTCGGCATCGACGCGGCGAAGGCCCGCGAGATCGTGGAGGCCGCACACTTCGACACCGAGACCGGC
>JAUNUA010000011.1:0-20994 GCA_030538435.1 Brachybacterium sp. | reverse complement strand
CGCCAAGGTCGCTCCCGTGCTGGAGAAGCTGTGGGAGGTCTACACCGCCGAGGACGCCACCCTGGTGGAGGTGAACCCGCTGGTCAAGACCGGTGACGGGGAAATCATCGCGCTGGACGGCAAGGTGACGATCGATGAGAACGCCGACTTCCGTCAGCCCGACCACGCCTCCCTCGTGGACTCCCGCACCGAGGACCCGCTGGAGGCCAAGGCCAAGGCGCTGGACCTGAACTACGTGAAGCTCGACGGCGAGGTCGGCATCATCGGCAACGGCGCGGGGCTCGTCATGTCCACGCTCGACGTCGTCGCCTACGCCGGTGAGGAGCACGGCGTGAAGCCCGCCAACTTCCTGGACATCGGCGGCGGCGCCTCCTCGGAGGTGATGGCCAACGGCCTCGACGTGATCCTGGGGGATGACCAGGTGAAGGCCGTGTTCGTGAACGTCTTCGGTGGCATCACCGCCTGCGACCAGGTGGCTCTGGGCATCGTCGGTGCACTGGAGAAGCTCGGCGATGCCGCCACCAAGCCGCTGGTCGTGCGCCTGGACGGCAACAAGGTCGACGAGGGCCGCGCCATCCTCGCCGACGCCGACCACCCGCTCGTGACCCTCGCCGACACCATGGACGGCGGTGCCGCCACCGTCGCGGCCACCGCCGCCGGAAAGTGAGCCAGGAGAAGACATGTCCATCTTCCTGAACAGCAACAGCAAGATCATCGTCCAGGGCATGACCGGCTCGGAGGGCATGAAGCACTCCCAGCGCATGCTCGACTCCGGCAGCGCCGTCGTCGGCGGGGTGAACCCCAAGAAGGCCGGCCAGAGCGTCGACTTCGACGGCGGCGTCTCCGTGCCCGTGTTCGGCTCCGTCGCTGAGGCCATGGCCGAGACCGGTGCGAACGTCTCCGTGGTCTTCGTGCCGCCGAAGTTCGCCAAGGCCGCCGCGATCGAGGCGATCGACGCCGGCATCGAGCTGCTGATCGTCATCACCGAGGGCATCCCCGTCAAGGATTCCGCGGAGTTCTTCGCCTACTCCCAGGAGAACGGGACCACCCGGATCATCGGCCCCAACTGCCCGGGCATCATCAGCCCCGGCCAGTCCAACGCCGGCATCATCCCGGCGAACATCACCGGCCCCGGCCGGATCGGCCTGGTCTCGAAGTCCGGCACCCTGACCTACCAGATGATGTACGAGCTGTCGGACATCGGCTTCACCACCGCCATCGGCATCGGCGGCGACCCGGTCATCGGCACCACCCACATCGACGCCCTGCGGGCCTTCGAGGAGGACCCGGACACCGAGGCCGTCGTCATGATCGGGGAGATCGGCGGCGACGCGGAGGAGCGCGCTGCCGCGTTCATCGCCGAGAACATGACCAAGCCCGTCGTCGGCTACGTCGCGGGCTTCACCGCCCCGGAGGGCAAGACGATGGGCCACGCCGGCGCGATCGTCTCCGGCTCCGCCGGGACGGCGCAGGCGAAGAAGGAAGCCCTGGAGGCCGCCGGGGTCAAGGTCGGGAAGACCCCGACGGAGACCGCGGAACTCATGCGCCAGATCATCTCCTGATCGCTGCGCCCCGCACACCCCTCCGCACGCCTTCCCCCGACCGGTACGGGGGAAGGCGTGCGGGCTTTTCGGGGCAGGGCAGCACCTGGCGCGACGTAAGATCGGAGCGACCGGGCGCATCGCGCTCGCGGGAGCCCCGGCCGGCGCCCCGTGACGCCGCGGCCCGGCAGCGCGAGACGAGGAGATGACGTGAGCGGCGACCTGATCGACACCACTGAGATGTACCTGAAGACGGTCTTCGAGCTCGACGAGGCCGGGATCGTCCCGATGCGCGCGCGGATCGCCGAGCGCATCGGTCACTCCAGCCCCACGGTGTCCCAGACCGTCGCCCGCATGGAGCGCGACGGCCTGGTGCACCTGGACGCCGAGCGCCGTATCCATCTCACGGATGAGGGCGCCGCCATGGCGATGGACGTGATGCGCAAGCACCGCCTTGCCGAACGCCACCTGCTGGACCAGATCGGCCTGGACTACGCGATGGTCCATGAGGAGGCGTGCCGCTGGGAGCACGTCATGAGCACCGAGGTGGAGCGACGCATCGCCGCGCAGATCACCCCGCCCTACGTCGACCCCTACGGCAACCCCATTCCCGGCCTCGCGGACCTCGGTATTGACGTCGATAGCGCCGGGCACGACGAGCGAGCCCCCGGTGACGGTGACCTCGCGCTGCTCAGCGACCTGGTCCCCGCCGGCGCCGGCGGTGGATCCGTCGACGCGGTGCTCGAGAGGATCGGGGAGCGCGCCCAGTCCGACGTGCCGCTGCTGCGCGACCTGGTGGACCTTGGTCTGCTGCCGGGAGCGCGATTCCGCGCCGAGCGGATCGGGGAGAACGTGCGTCTGATCGCCGAAGACCGTCGCGAACTGGTGCTGGACGCCGACGCCGCCGGCCAGCTCGTCGTCACCCCGGGGGCCTGAGCGCGTGGACGTGGTGCGCGACCTGGCCGCCACACTGCTCGCCCTCGCCGCAGCGGTGATGCTCGCCCTGTGGGCGCCGGCGCTGTGGCTGCAGGGCACGATCATCGAGCGGGACGGGTTCTTGAGCGTCGCGGAGCCGCTGGCCGAGGACGCCGACTACCAGCGGACCCTGTCCGACGCCGCCGTCGACGGGGTGCTGGAGGAGGCGCCGATCCCGGGGCTGCTCTCCGATCAGCTGGCGCCGGTACTGCAGGAGCAGGCGCCGCGCATCACCGGAACCGAGGAGTACCGCACCTCCTGGACGCTTGCCATGGAGGACCTGCACGCCACGCTCCTGGATCCCGCCGGCGGCACGGTCCGTGCGGACCTGAACCCGCTGTCGGGGCTGCTGCTGGACCCGTTCAACGACACCTTCGGCACCTCCATCGAGGTCCCGGACAGCGATACCCTGCGGATCCCCATCGCCCACATCCCGCCGAGTTCCTGGCCCGACCGCCTGCAGGCGCTCGCCGGCACCTCCGGCTGGATCGGCTGGGTGGGCTTCGCCGTCGCGGTGCTGGGGATCGCCGTGGCGAGCCACCGGCGCATCCTCACCTTCGTGCTCGGCCTACTGGTGGCCCTCGCCGCTGGCGCGCAGCTTCTCGTCTCCCAGTTCATCGAGCTGCTGGTGCCGGATTCCTTCGATCAGGCCGACGTGGTGGGTGGGATCATCCAGGCGTTCGAGGCGCACTTCCGGGACGCGATGGTCGCCCCGGCGATGGCTCTGCTCGGCGCGGGAGTGCTGCTGATCGTGGTGGCCCTGGTGCTGCTGAGCATGGGAGGTCGGCCCGCTCGTGCCCCGGGCAGGAGCTGATCCAGGCCTTCCTCCGGAGTGTCGCCGACGGCCGACCCCACGCGTGGGGCGGGATCGGCGCCCTAGAGGCCGAGCACTGCGCGGGCGATGAGGAAGTAGATGATCAGGCCCGTCGCGTCCACGAAGGTGGTGATGAACGGGTTGGAGAACACCGCCGGGTCCACCCGCACCGCGCGGGCAAGGATCGGCATCACGCCGCCGATGGACGCCGCGACCGTGCAGACCGACAGCAGCGTCAGCCCGATCACCAGCCCGATCTGGGGGGCGTAGATCAGCGCGGTGATGGCAAAGCCGAGCGAGCCCAGCAGTAGGCCGAGCAGGAACCCGACGCGCAGCTCCCGCAGCAGCACTTTCAGCACGTCGCGCGGTCGGACGTCCCCCAGCGACAGGGCGCGGGTCACGGTGGTCGCGGCCTGGTTGCCGGTGTTCCCGCCGGTGCCGATCAGCAGGGGGACGAACAGCGCCAGCACCGTCACCTGCTCCAAGGTGTCCTCGAAGACCTCCAGGACCTGCACCGTGAGCGTCGCACCGATCGCCAGCACCAGCAGCCACACCACGCGGGAGCGCACGATCGAGCGGATGGACGCGGAGAGGTACGGGCGGGCCAGCGGCTCGGAGCCACCCTGGCGGGCGGAGTCCTCGGCTTCCTCGCGCTCGAGGATCTTGATCGCATCGTCGAGGGTGAGGATCCCGACCAGGCGGCCCTCGGAGTCGACCACCGGCAGCGCCAGCACCCGCAGGGAAGTAGCGCGGCGGGCCGCCTCCTCCTCGTCGACGGTCGCCTCGACCGTGTGGGCGTCGCGCATGATGTCCTCGATGCGTGCGGTGCCGGGGCCGCGCAGCAGGTCGCGCATCGACACCACCCCGACCACGCGCCGGCCCCGGTCCAGCACCGGGATCGTGTACACCGTCTCGGCGTCATCGAGCTGCCGGGAGATCCGCTCCAGGGTCTCCGCGACGGTGAGCCGCGGATGGGTGGTGACGTACTCCGGGCTCATGCGCCGGCCGACGGAGTCCTGCGGGTAGCCGAGCACCGCGGCAGTCATCCGCCGCTCGTCGGCCGGCAGTCCCCGCAGCAGACGGGAGGCGAGCGCGGCCGGCAGCTCGTCCAGGAGCCACACGCGGTCGTCGGGATCCATGTCCAGGAAGGTGGAGGTGACGTCACGGTCCTGGAAGGCGTGCAGCAGGTCGCCCTGCAATGCCGGCGCGAGGGATTCGAACACCTCGAGCGCGGTGTCCTTGGGCAGCAGGCGGTACATCACCGCGCCGTCGTTGGTGGACAGCCGCTCGGTGATGGAGACCAGCACAGGGGTGGGGACGTCCGCGACCAAGGCGCTGACCTCGGCCAGGTGCCCATCCTCCAGCTCCCGCTGGATGCGCGTGACCAGGGCGTCGGTGTCGAACACGGTGTCGATGGACATGCGGGCGCCCCCTCACGGTGGTGGTGGATCCGGTGCGGACGGTTGGGCGGATGCCTGACGATCGCCGGTGGTGCGGTCAGTGCCCCCGGCAGGATTCGAACCTGCGACACCTTCTTTAGGAGAGAAGTGCTCTATCCCCTGAGCTACGGAGGCGGGCCGCGATAATCCTACGGCACGGTATGACGGGGCCGGCGGCGCGCACGGCCAGTCACGCACGGCCGAGCGGGGAGGGGTGGCGGTCGGCTCGACCCGCCGGGTCACGGACGTTCCGAGGTCCGTCCCGCTCACCACCCCGCGCGGCTGGGGGTGCGGGGCTTGTCGTCCCGGGAGCGGTAGACGATGTAGGGGCGGAAGAGGTAGCCGACCGGGGCGGAGAACACGTGCACCAGCCGCGTGAAGGGCCACAGTGCGAACAGCAGCATCGCGGCCATCGCATGCAGCTGGAACCCGAAGGGGGCCTCGGCCATATAGGCCGGATCCGGGGAGAAGGAGAATACGCCGCGGAACCAGGGGGAGACACCCTCGCGGTAGTTGTAGTGGCTGAACAGACCACCCAGCGTGTTGCCCACCCCGGAGAGGATCACCAGGCTCAGCATCGCGTACATGATCTTGTCCATCACCGTGGTCGACCCCATGATCCGTTTGTTGGAGCGGCGCCGGATGATCAGCAGCGCGAGCCCCACCACGGTAAAGATGCCCGCGATGCCGCCGACGAACACCGCCAGGAAATGGTAGAACTCCTGGCTGATCCCGAGCGCTTCGGTCCAGGCCATCGGTATCAGCAGCCCCATGGCGTGGCCCACCACCACGGCGAGGATGCCGAAGTGAAACATCGGGCCGGCCCAGCGCAGGATCCGGTCCTCGTACATCTGGCTGGAGCGGGTGGTCCACCCGAACTGGTCGTAGCGGTAGCGCCACACGTGCCCGAGCACGAAGACGGCCAAGCAGACGTACGGGACGATCATCCACAGAAAGATGTCCAGCAGCGAGTCACCGTTCACGGGATGCTCCTTCCTCACGGGGGCGGACGGTCGGGTTGGGAAGCGGCACCGGACCGGTCCAGGCCATCGGCGCCGAGTGCGGTGGGCCGTCCTCGGCGCCGTACCCGGCCAGCCCCACGTCTTCTTCAGCGGGGCCCTCCGCGATCAGGCGCGCGATCGCGGCGTCGTCGTCCTCGCCGAGCTCCGGGAGGGTCGAACACACCGCTCGCACCACACCCGCCCAGGGGGAGTCGATCGACTGCAGGTGCAGACGCAGAAGCTCCAGTCCGGGCCGGTGCGCCAGCAGGATCCGCTGCCCGCGCTCGGCGTCGACAGTCCCGGCGAGCTCGAGGACCACTGCCAGGTGATCGGGCAGCTCCTCATCGCCGAGGATGACTCCGGCGTCGCGCAGCTCCTGCTTGATGCCGAGCATCGCCATGCCGCGGCGCCGGGTGTCACCGTGTGAGAAGTACGTGAGGTAGAGACTGCCGCGGCGCCGCTGGTCGAAGGTCTCCACATAGGTCTCCTGCAGCTCTCGCAGCGCCCGGTCGTCACGCGCGGCGGTCTCCAGACGCACCAGCAGCGGCGCGAGGAGCTCCGCGCGGGCTTCGGGCAGGTCGGCGACCGCCGTAAGCAGCATTTCCAGGTGCCCCAGCAGCTCTCCATCGGGATAGGCCAGCAGGTGCGAGGCGAGGGCTCGGCAGATCCGCACCTCGGGGGAGGCGGGGTCGGGGGTCTCCGCCCTGTCTCCACTGCGCGCGCGACGCCACCGCTGGAGCAGCGCGCTCATCGAGCATCACCTGGCCCCTGCCCGCCGGACTCGTGTCCGCCCGGCACGTCGTCGCCCTCGGGGCGGCTGGGGAACAGCCCGTCGGGCTGGCCCACCCCGTCCCAGTTCAGCAGGTTGATCCGGCCACGCTCCGGACGAGGCACATGATCCGCCTGCTGACGCTCGGCGAGGATCCGGAAGTTCTCATCCGCGAGCGACATCTGACCGCCACGCCCGGAGTCCTCACCGAACATCCCGCTCGGCCCGCCCATCCCGGGGCCGCCGTCGGTGTTCAGCGAGCAGTCCGTCGCGAGCTCCTCGAGGGAGTGCGCCTGCTCGGCGTGCGCCGGGGGGATCACGTACCGCTCCTCGTACTTCGCGATAGCCAGCAACCGGTACATCTCCTGGACCTCGGTGCCGGTCATCCCGACCGCTGCGGCGATGGACTCATCACCCTCGCGGCCCATGGCCAGGTCCCGCATGTAGGAGCGCATCGCGGCGAGCTTCTTCAGCACCCCGTCCACCACCGCGGTATCCCCGGCGGTGAACAGCTCCGCGAGGTATTCGATGGGGATGCGCAGCTGGTCGATCGCGGCGAAGAGGTTCCGCTGATTCTCGGCGTCCTCGCCGGTCTTCGCGACCTCGTCCACCACCGGGGACAGCGGCGGGATGTACCAGACCATCGGCATCGTGCGGTACTCCGGGTGCAGCGGCAGCGCCACCTTCCACTCCGAGATCAGTCGCCAGATCGGGGAGCGCTGCGCTGCCAGCACCCAGTCGTGGGGGATCCCCGCCCGTTCGGCCTCCCGCACCACCTCCGGGTCGTGCGGATTGAGGAACACTCCGCGCTGCGCCTCGTACAGCCCCTGCTCATCGGTGGTAGATGCCGCGGCGGTCACCTTGTCTGCGTCGTACAGCATCAGGCCGAGGTACCGCAGGCGACCCACGCAGGTCTCGGAGCAGACCGTCGGGATCCCGGCCTCCATCCGTGGGTAGCAGAAATGACACTTCTCGGCCTTACCGGTGCGGTGATTGAAGTACACCTTCTTGTACGGGCAGCCGGTGATGCACATCCTCCAGCCGCGGCAGGCGTCCTGGTCCACCAGGACGATGCCGTCCTCCTGGCGTTTGTACATCGCCCCGGAGGGGCACGACGCCACGCACGACGGGTTCAGACAGTGCTCGCAGATCCGCGGGAGGTACATCATGAAGGTCTTCTCGAACTCGAAGCGGATGTCCTCGGAGACCTTCTGCAGGATTGGGTCCTGATGCCCGAACTCCGTTGCACCGCCCAGGTCGTCGTCCCAGTTCGCGGACCACTGGATCGCCATGTCCTCCCCGGTCAGCAGCGACTTCGGGGTCGCCACCGGCATGTGCTCCTGGGCGGGGGCCTCGATCAGCTCGGAGTAGTCGTAGGTCCACGGCTCGTAGTAGTCCTCGATGCCGGGCAGCCGCGGGTTGGAGAAGATCTGCGCGAGCTTCGTGAGCTTCCCACCCGCCTTCAGGCGCAGGCGGCCGCGCCGGTCCAGCTGCCAGCCTCCCTTCCACCGCTCCTGATCCTCGTAGCGTCGCGGATAGCCCAGACCCGGCCGGGTCTCCACGTTGTTGAACCACACGTACTCCGTGCCGTTGCGGTTGGTCCACGCCTGCTTGCACGTGACCGAGCAGGTGTGGCACCCGATGCACTTGTCCAGGTTCATCACCATGGACATCTGCGCCATGACTCTCATCGGTACTGCACCTCCGTGGTGCGCTTGCGGATCCTGGTGACCTCGTCCCGGTTGTTACCAGTCGGCCCGAGGTAGTTGAAGAAAAACGACTGCTGGGCGTAGCCGCCGATCATGTGGCTGGGCTTGATCATGATCCGGGTCAGGGAGTTGTGTGTCCCCCCGCGTTTCCCGCTGGTCTCCGTGAGCGGGGTGTTCACCACCCGATCCTGAGCGTGATGCATGTACACCGTGCCCTCCGGCATCCGATGGGAGACCACCGCCCGGGCCGCCACCACGCCGTTGCGGTTCACTGCCTCCACCCAGTCGTTGTCCCGGATCCCGGCCTTCGCGGCATCCCGGTCACTCATCCAAATGGTCTGCCCGCCCCGGGACAGCGACAGCATGAACAGGTTGTCCTGGTACTCCGAGTGGATCGACCACTTGTTGTGCGGCGTCAGGTAGCGCACCGCGAGCCCGAGATCGTTCTGCGACCCGATCTCGCCCTCGTCGAACAGGGCGTCCATGTCCAGGGGCGGCCGGTACACCGGCAGGTTCTCGCCCATCTCCCGCATCCAGTCGTGGTCGAGGTAGAAATGCTGACGTCCGGTCAGTGTGTGCCATGGCTTCAGACGCTCGGTGTTGATGGTGAAGCAGGAGTACCGTCTCCCCCCGGTTTCCGATCCCGACCACTCCGGTGAGGTGATCACCGGGACCGGCGCCACCTGGGTGTCAGCGAAGGTGATCTGCTTGCCCTCCTGCTCCGCCGACAGGTCCGCGAGCTTCCTCCCGGTGCGTTTCTCCAGGGTCTCGAAGCCCTGGGTGGCGAGGTGGCCGTTGGTGGTGCCGGAGAACGTCAGCACCATCTCCGCTGCCTGGACGTCGGTTTCGAGCTTCGGTCTGCCGGCCCCGATGCCGTTGGTGACCAGGCCGTTCTTCTTCCCGAGGTACTCCACTTCGCGACGCACGTCGAAGGTGAGGCCCTTGGTGGTGAACCCCAGCTTCTCCGCGAGCGGGCCGAGCGCCGCGTACTTCTCGCCGATCTTGGTGTAGTCGCGCTCCACCTCCACCAGCTTCGGCATGGTCACCCCGGGGATCGGTTCCACGCCCTCGTCGTGCTTCCAATCCCGCACCACCCCGTGCGGGTAGGCGAGTTCGTCCGGGGTGTCGTGCAGTAGGGTCAGCGTGACCACGTCCCGCTGGGTCCCCAGGTGCGTCTCGGCGAGCTCCGAGAACTTCTCGGCGATCGTCTTCCAGGTGTCCCAGTCGCTGCGGGCCTGCCACGGCGGCGCGATCGCCGGGTTGAACGCGTGCACGAACGGATGCATGTCCGTGGTCGACAGGTCGTACTTCTCGTACCAGGTGGCCGCCGGCAGCACCACGTCAGACAGCAGTGTGGAACTGGTCATCCGGAAATCCAGCGACAGCAGCAGATCGAGCTTCCCCTTCGGGGCGTCCTCCCGCCAGCGCACATCCCGCGGGCGCCTGCCCTCGGGGGTCTCCGCCGCCCGCACATCGTTCTTCGTGCCCAACAGGTGCTTGATGAAGTACTCAGTGCCCTTCGCGGAGCTGCCCAGCAGGTTCGCGCGCCACAGCGACAGGATCCGCGGATGGTTGTTCCCCGCATCCGGATCCTCCGCAGCGAACCGCAGCTTCCCGCTCTTCAGGTGCTCCACGATGAAGTCCTGGACGCTGCGGCCCTCCGCGTCGGCGGCCTGGGTGAGCGCCAGCGGGTTCTGGTCGAACTGCGGGAAGTGGGGCATCCAGCCGAGGCGGTTCGCCATCGCGACCACATCCGCGTTGCTCATCCCCTCCAGGCGCCCTTCCGCGGTCGCGGCGGTGAACTGGGCGGCGGAGAAGTTGTCGTAGCGCCACTGGTCCGTGTGCAGGAACCAGTAGGAGGTCTGCGTCTGGTGACGCGGTGGGCGTGACCAGTCCAGGGCGTTCGCCAGGTGCAGCCAGCCGGTGATGGGTCGCACCTTCTCCTGACCGACGTAATGGGCCCAGCCACCGCCGTTGACGCCCTGGCCGCCGGTCAGCGTGGTCAGGGTGAGGAACGTGCGGTAGATGGTGTCGGAGTGGAACCAGTGGTTCGTGCCCGCGCCCATCACGATCATGGAGCGGCCGTTGGACTCCACCGCGTTCGCTGCATACTCACGGCCGATGCGGGCGCACTGCGCGGCCGACACCCCGGTGATGGTCTCCTGCCACGCCGGTGTGCCCACCTCGGAGGCGTCGTCGTAGCCGCTCGGCCACACCCCCGGCAGCCCCTCGCGGGCGATGCCGTAGGCGGCGAGCAGCAGGTCGTAGACGGTGGTGACGCGCCGACCGTCGATCACCCGGTAGGGAACGCCGCGGCGCATCGTCCCCGGGGCGGTGGTGCGGGCCCGTTCCGCGTCCTCCGCCGGGGACGAGACCGCATCGAAGCGCGGCAGCACCAGCTCGCAGGCGCCGTCGGCCCCCTCCAGCAGCGACAGCTGCGGGACAGCGTCCCCCAACTCCAGGTTCCAGCGACCCTCCCCGTCCTCGGCGTAGCGATGCCCAAGCGTCCCCTGCGGCACTCGCGGACCGCCGGTGGTGGCATCCCACAGGGCGGGCTTGAACGCCTGATGCTCGGTGCCGTGCTCGGGGTCCTCGGGCAGGTCCTCGGCGGTGAGGAACTTCCCCGGCACCGCCGCCCCGGAGCCGTCCGGTGCCTCGTCGAGCTGCACCAGGAACGGCAGGTCGGTGTAGGTGCTCGCGTAGCGCTGGAAGTACTCCGGGCGCTTCTGACCATCGGGGTTCTCATAGAACTCCCGCAGGATCACGTGCCCCATCGCGAGGGCCAGCGCCCCGTCGGTACCGGGCCGGGGCGCCACCCATTCATCGGCGAACTTCACGTTGTCGGCGTAGTCCGGGGACACCGCGATGACTTTCTGCCCGCGGTAGCGTGCCTCCACCATCCAGTGGGCGTCCGGGGTGCGGGTCAGCGGTAGGTTCGACCCCCACATGATGAGATACCCCGCGTCCCACCAGTCCCCGGACTCCGGGACATCCGTCTGATCTCCGAACACCTGCGGGGAGGCGACCGGCAGGTCCGCGTACCAGTCGTAGAAGGAGAGCATCGCCCCGCCGATCAGCTGGTGGAAGCGAGCGCCGGAGGCGAAGGACACGATGGACATCGCCGGGATCGGGGTGAAACCCACCGTGCGATCAGGACCGTACGTCTTGGTGGTGTACACGTACGCCGCGGCGATCATCTCCGCCGCCTCATCCCAGGTTGCCCGGACCAGGCCGCCACGGCCGCGGGCACTCTTGTAGCGGCGCGCCCTGTCCGGGTCTTCCACGATCGATCCCCACGCATCGACCGGGTCCCCGCCGCAGGCACGCTTGGCCTCGCGGAACATGTCCAGCAGCACGGCACGCACGTAGGGGTAGCGCACCCGGGTGGGGGAGTAGGTGTACCAGGAGAACGCGGCGCCTCGCGGGCAGCCCCGCGGTTCGTACTCGGCCCGGTCGGGCCCCGTCGAGGGGTAGTCGGTCTGCTGCGCCTCCCAGGTGATGATCCCGTCCTTGACGTAGATCTGCCAGGAGCAGGACCCGGTGCAGTTCACACCGTGGGTCGAGCGGACCACCCGGTCGTGACTCCACCGTTCGCGGTAGAAGGCGTCGGCCCCGCGCCCACCACGGTGGTGGATCTCCCGCCCGTCGGCGGAGACGTCGGCTCGGGACAGGAACCGGCGCGCACCGATCAGCGAGTTCATGATGTCGCTGTCGACCTGGGGGACCGAGGCGCCCGAACCGGCAGCCGTGCTCGTGGTGCTGTCGTGGGACTGAGAGGGGGACATCGGTGTTCCTTCCGGGCAGGACGGTCGACGGGTCGAGGTCAGGGGGTGGGCTCTGGGGTGGCGCCGGTGCGTGCGCGGGCCACGCTCCGCCCGACGATCACGGCGATCACGATGGCGCCGAGGGCTGCAAGGCCCAGGAGCACAAGGCCGAGCGAGTAGCTGCCGGTGGCGTCCCACAGCCCGCCCAGGATCAACGGTGGCAGGAACCCGCCGACGCCGCCCGCGGCGCCGACGAACCCGCCGATCGCCCCGACGGTCCCGGCGGGGGCGGCGGTGCCGATGACCCCGAACACGGCTGCGGTGCCCGTCCCCAGGGACGCGGCCATCACCAGGAACGCCACAGTGCCCACATCCTCGAGGGCGGGGGTCGCGGCCAGGAGGAAGGCCATCGAGGTCACCAGGACGTCGGCGACGATCACAGTGCGGATCGCCCCGAAACGGTCGGCGAGGAACCCGCCGAGCGGCCGACAGATCACCGCCACGATCACGAACCCGCCCATGCGTGCTGCGGCGTCGGCGGCGGACAGCCCGTAGGCGTTCTGCAGGAACGTCGGCAGATACACCGCGAACGCCACGTAGCCACCGAAGGACAGGACGTACAGGTAGGAGGCCTGCCAGGTCAGCGGAAGCCGCATCGTGTCCATCACCTGAGCGACGATGCTGCGCCGTGAGGGGGTGAACGACGGGGCGTCCCGAATGAGAACCCAGGCCAGCACCCCGTAGATCGCGAGCGCGACGGCGGCGATCAGGAACGGCGCCCGGTCCCCGAGGGCCTGCGTCACCGGGATGGTGGTGAAGCCCGCAATGGAGGTGCCGCCCATCCCCATCCCGAAGATGCCCAGTGCCGTGGCGCGCTGGTGCGCGGGGAACCAGGCGGTGACCAGGGGGACACCGACGGCGAAGGCGGTACCGGCGATCCCCAGGCAGAACCCGCCGACGATCAGCAGGGCAAAGGAATCCAGCGCGAAGTACCCGAGGAACAGGACCGGGATGATGCTCGCAAGCGTCACGATCGGCATCATCAGCCGCGCCCCGTAGCGGTCGGTGAAGGCCCCCGCGGGGAGGCGACCCAACGAGCCGACCAGGACCGGGACGGCCACGATCATCGCCGCGTTGCTCGTCACCCCGCGCTCCACGAAGGTGCTGCCGAGAGGTGCGAGCAGACTCCACGCCCAGAAGTTCACCCCGAAGCCCGCAAGCGCCATCACCAGCATCAGCCAGCGCCGGGGATCCGGCGTCGTGGGTGAGGGTGGCGCGACGGAGCCGCCGCTGGAGGAGCTGTCCGATGGAGGGCTCACGAGGTGCCTTTCCCCTGCTCGGGTGCACGGTGACCGCCGGTCGCCGCCGCGTCGATGCGTGCGCAACCACCCCAGGCTAGGGATGTCCGGACCCCGCCGCAGGGACCAAAGTCACTTGCCCTCGCTTACCCCGGCGATCAGGGATGCGGGGTAATACCGGCACGATCTCGTCGCCCACCCCGTGACACCATGGGGAGATGGACGCCGCCGACTCCGCTGCCGTGATCCTGGCCGGCGGCCGTGCACGGCGACTCGGAGGACAGGACAAGACGCGCCTGCGGATCGGGGGAGCGAGCCCCCTGCTGCGGGTGCTGCGGGCCTGCCCCACCGAGCTGCGCGTCGTCGTCGGCCACCCCCCGGCGCAGCAGGACCGGGCCGAGTACGACGGCGTGGCGTGGGTCCGGGAGGACCCCCCGCTCTCCGGCCCGCTGGCGGCCCTCGCGCGGGGGCTCGAGGAACTGCCACGGCTGCGCGGCCGCGCGAGCCTCACGCGCACCGAGGGTGAGGACCACGATGGGGACCAGCGCGCAGACATCGCCGGCCGGGTGTTGGTTCTCGGCGGGGACATGCCGCACCTGTCGCGGCGGACCCTCGAGCGACTGCTCGCCGCGGGCACGGAGGGTGAACCCGGCCTCGTGCACAGCGTGCAGGACGCCGACGGTCACCTCCAGTACCTGTGCGCTGCGTGGCCGCTGAGTCGGCTGCGCACCGCCGTCGCCGTCCTCGCCGCTGAGCACGACGGCCTGGACGGCGTGCCCCTGCGCCGCCTGTACGAGACGGTGCCGGACCATGAGCTGCGGGTCCTGGACGCCGACCCCACCGAGCTGGAGGACATCGACACCCCCGAGGACCTCACCCGCGCGCGGGAGCGTCTCGAAGGGGAGCCCGGCGAGCGGCGCCACGCACCGACCCACGAGATCCACGACGAGGACGAGAGATGAGCCCTGAGGACCGCCCCGCCCGCCGGCTGCGCTGCGCCCTGGCGCAGGTCACCGGTCAGGAGGACATCTCCGCGACGCTGACCATGATCGAGGGGCTCGTGCTCGAGGCTGCCCACGCGGGTGCAGACCTGGTGGTCTTCCCCGAAGCGACCCTCACGCCCTTCGGCACCGACCTCGCCCGCGCCGCCCGCGCGGACGCGGCGCGATTCGATGAGCACCTGAGTGCACTCGCCGCGGAGCACGCCCTGGTGATCATCGCTGGCAGCTTCACCCTGGCCGCGGACGGCCGCACCCACAACACCCTCATCGTGCGTGGCCCCGGCGTCCACGCCGACTACGCCAAGATCCACCTCTTCGACGCCTTCGGAACCCGCGAATCGGACACCATCGCGCCCGGGGACGATACCGTCACCATCGACGTGCAGGGGGTGCGCATCGGGCTCGCCACCTGCTACGACGTCCGCTTCCCGGAGCTGTTCACCCGGCTCGCCGAGGACGGCGCGGACCTGGTTGTGCTGCCGGCCGCCTGGGGCGACGGGCCCGGCAAGACCGAGCAGCTGCGCCTCCTGCTGCGCGCCCGCGCCCTGGATGCGACGGTTGCCCTCGTCGCTGTGGACCAGGCCCCACCGCCGGATTACCGCGGGAAGGCGCCCCGCGGTGTCGGCCACAGCGCCGTCATCGGCCCCCTCGGGCAGGTCCACGCGGAGCTCGGGCGCGACCCCGGCATGCTCGTCGTCGACCTCGATCCCGCCGACGTCGCCGCGGCCCGAGAGACCCTCCCGGTCCTGCGCCACCGGCGCTCCTTCCCACCGCCGCGGGGCGCTGCGCGCGGGTAGCCTGGAGGGCGTGACTGTCGCCCTTCCTTCCCCGCCCTTTCGCCCCACTGTCCCGGTCCTCTCGGCTGCTCGCCGCGCCCTCACGATCGTCCTCGGCGGCCTCGCCGCGCTCCTGCTGATCGCTGTCCCGGGGACCGCACTCGCCCACGACCACCTGGTCTCCACCGACCCGCCCGAGGGAGGCAGCGTCGAGACCTCCCCGGAGGAGATCGTGCTGACCTACAGCGCGGAGATCCTGGACGTCTCTCCGCTCGTCCGCATCACCGGGGAGGACGGCGAGGTGTACTTCGACGGCGAACCGCAACTGTCCGGCACCGACGCGACCGTCGCCCTCGATGAGCCGCTGCCGGCCGGGGAGACGACCGTCCAGTGGCGCGTGGTCTCCAGTGACGGGCACCCGATTGAGGGGGAGTTCGCTTTCACGGTGGAGAACGACACTCCCGGCGCGGAGGAGACGACTCCTGCGACCGAGGATGAGCCCGAGGAGAGCCCCACCGAGGATGAGGCCGCCGCGACCGGCACGGAGGAGAACCCCGAGGACCACCCTGGCGCAGCGGAAGACCCCACCGGTGAGGCCGCCTCCGACGACTCCTCGCCGCTGATGACCATCGTCGCGATCGGTGGGGCGCTGGCCCTCATCGCGATCGGCGTGCTGCTGTTCACCGGTCGCCGCGGCCGCGAGACCGAGGCGACCGATGCCCCGCAGCGCGATGACGCGCCCGGAGAACCCCTCCACACCTCCGATGGCGACACCCCCGCCGACGGGCACCCCCGCACCGAGGGCGAGGATCCCCCGCACTCCCCGGGCACGGGAGACCGCGCGCACTGACCCCCACGACGCATGGACCCCGGAGGCTGATCGGCCCCTGTGGCTCACCGACCCAGCGACGCAACGGAGCCCCGGTCACCGCGGTGACCGGGGCTCCGCCGTGCAACGTCAGGGGAACGTCACTTGTTGTCGCCGGCACCGCCGCCGAACTTGTCCTTGGCGCTGTCCGCGCCCTTGTCGATGGCGCCGTCGGCCTGATCGGGAGCAGCGTCCTTACCCTTCTGGGCACCCTGGTCGATCCCCTGATCGACCTTGTCCGAGTGATCTCCGGCGCTGTCCTTGGCCTTGTTCAGTGCATCGTCGAAACCCATGGTGGCTCCTTTCGTCGGCTGCACCCCGGGGGTGGCGGGGCGATGCCCACACGCTAGGCCCGATGAAGCCTGGGTCACAAGCGCACCGCCCCACCACGTCCCCGGCACCCCCGGTTGTGACCGAGATTCTCCCGATAATGCGCACCCGTGCCATGATCGATCAGCAATCGTGACCGAGCATGAGCATCCTGGAGGTCCTCCGTGAACTCACCGAACGCCACCGACGCCGGAGGGCCCAGCAGCGTCGATACCCCGACGACCCGGCCACAGGACAAGTCCGGGCGGTGGGACCACGTGCTGTCCCGCCTCGCCCAGGTCAAGCGTCTCAGCGTCGGTGAGGTCTCCGAGCAGCTCGGCATCAGCGAGTCCACGGTGCGGCGGGACTTCGCGGAGATGGAGAAGGCGCAGCTGGTGCGCCGCACCCACGGCGGGATCGTCGCCGTCGACGTCGCCTACTCCCTGGCCGCCGGGTCGCGTCGCGGGGACGAAGGGGCCGCGGACCGCGATCGGATCGCCGATGCCGCCTCCGCCCTGGTGAGCCCCGGGCAGATCATCGGCTTCAACGGAGGCCGGACCACCTCCACCACTGCGCGGCGCATCGTCGCCAGGCCCGACTTCGACGCGCGCGACGGCCGCCCCGGCCTCACCGTCGTGTGCGCGGCCCTGAACATCGCCCTGGAGTCCGTGCTGCGGCCGAACGTCCGCACGGTCGTTCTCGGCGGGGTCGCCGAACCGCACTCCTTCGAGCTGACCGGGCCACTCGCCGCCGCCACCATGCGGGACCTGTGGCTGGACACCATGTTCGTGGGCGTGATCGGTCTGGACGTCGATGCGGGGCTCACCTGCAACTCCGATGCCGAAGCCGGTGTGACCCGGACAATGATCGGCCACTCCCGCCGCGTGGTCGGTCTGGCCACCGCCGACAAGCTCGAGGTACGGGCCCTCGCGGCGATCTGCCCGCTCGCGGCCATGACCGACCTGGTGATCGCGGGTACCGCCGCGGAGCCCGTCCGGGAGCACCTCGCCGAGCATCAGGTGCGTCTGCACGAGGTGTGAGCCGCCAGCAGAGCGGCAAGACGGCACGCCTGTCCACACGTGACCGCCCCGCCCGGTACTTTTGAGAGTGTGAAATGGTGGTTTTCGCGCGCCAAGCGCCGTCCCTCGACCGACGCCTCGACCCGCGAGGAGGCAACGGCGCCGTCTGAGACCCCCGGGACGGATACCGGACCGGAGGCAGAACCCACCCCCGCCGCATCCGGCGCGCCCGCCACTGCAGACGCGCCCGCCTCTGCGCATCACCCCGAAACGCCAGACGCGCCCGTCGAGCAGCCCGGGAATGACGCCGACGTCTCCGCGCCGAGCCCCGACCCCGCCCCGGAGCCCCTCACCCGCGCCGAGCGCGTCGAGGCGGCCCTGGCGGACTGGTCCCACGCCATCACCGGTGGTGAGACCGGCCCCTCCTTCCTCACCCAGCTGCGGGCCGGCGACCACGTCCTGGACCTCACCCACTCCCACCCGTCGGGCCTCGCGCAGCTCCTTGCCGGGCGCGGCCCCACCCGGCTGTCCTCCCTGGTCCGCGAGGTCGGGGCGCTCGCGGACGCCCGCGCCCACGCCCGCGCGATCCGGGAGACCGCGGAGCGGCAGGCGGAGGAGATCGGCCTGACCACCTGCCACCTCGGGATCGGCGAAGCGATCTGGGAACCGGGGGAGGGGCAGCCGACCATCCACGCCCCCGTCCTCGTGCGCCCCATCACCCTGCGGCTGCGGGGCAACGCTCGCGAGGACGTGGAGCTCGACCTCGACGCCGCGGTCGACCTGAACCCCGTGCTGCTGCGCGCCCTGCGCGAGGCCGGGGTGGCGGTCGACGCTCGCGCGCTGCTGGCCACCACCGACAGCTCCTACGGCTTCGACCCCAACCCCGTCCTGGATGCCTTCCGCGCCCTCGGCGAGGCCCTCCCCGGTTTCCGCGTCACGCACGCCCTGGTGGTCGGGAACCTCATCGATGCGGCCGGACCACTGGCTGCGGACCTCGCGACCGACACCGCGGACTGGACGCAGAACACCCTGGTCGCCGCGCTCGCCGGGGACGCCGAAGCGCAGCAGGACCTCCGGTCCGCGCCCGACGGCCCGACCGACCCCCTGCTCGAGGAGCAGTCCCTGGTCGCTGCGGTGCAGCCCGACCACAGTGCCGCCCTCCAGCGGGTCCTCGCCGGTGGGCACCTCGCCATCACCTCCCTGCCCGGGGTGGAGACCGACGGCCTGGTCGTCGATCTTGCCGCGGAGCTCATGGCCAGGGGCCGCAGCGTGCTGGTCGTATCCCAGCGGCGCCGCACCCTCGGGCAGATCGCCGGTGACGTCGAGGAGCGGGGACTGGGCGACCTGCTGTTCGACCTGTCCCCGGATCCCGCCCTGCAGCGCAACGCCTCCGAGTCGCTGCTGATGAGCCTGCGCCGCGCTGGCAGCTACCGCTCCCCGGTGGCTCTGGAGGAACCGGATGAGCTTGCCGAGGCCCGTTCCACCCTCGCCGGCCATGTCGAGGCGATGCATCGCACGCAACGCCCCTGGGGGGTCTCCGCCCACGACGCGATCTCGGCGCTCGCCGCCCTCACCCGCCTGCGCCCGGCGCCCCGCACCACTGTCCGTCTCCCCGCCGACGTCGCCGCCCGCATGGTCGAGGACGAGCGCGCTGGTGATGCGGCGGCGCTGCGGGAGGCCGCCGACGCGGGTGTGCTCACCACCGGGCCCGACGTCACCCCCTGGTTCGGTGCGGGCATCAGCACCGACATCCAGGCCGGACGCGCCGAGGTGCTCATCGACCGCGTCCACGACGACCTCCTGCCCCCCGTGCGGGACGCCGCCGCAGCCACCTCCGCCCCGCTCGGGCTGCGGGACCCGCGCACCGTGGACGCCCTCCACGAGCGCCTCGACCTGCTCGAGGAGGTCCGGACGATCCTCGCGACCTTCCAGCCGGCGGTGTTCTCCGCGCCACTGGATGAGCTGATCGCCGCCACGGGCGACGCCCAGTTCCGCACCTCCCACCAGGTCACCCTGACCTGGGGTACGAGGCGGCGCCTGCGGCGGGAGGCACAGGCCCTCCTGCACCCCGCCGCCGATGAGACGAACCTGCACAGGTCCCTGCTCGGTGCGCGTCGCGTCCGCGACGCCTGGAACGCACAGGCCTCCGAGCCCGGCCGCACCCCCTCGATCCCCGAGGGACTCACGGACTATCGCGATCTAGCCGTCCGCAGTCGCTCCGCCCTCGATGAGCTGGACGTGCTGCTCGCGGGAACCCCCGCGGGGGGCGACCTCTCCCGCGCCGACCTGGACCTCGTCCAGGAGCGGATGGCGGTCCTCCGGGCGCACCGCGCGGACCTGGAGACCCTGCCGCGCCTGACGACCCTGATCCGGCGGCTGACCTTCGATGGGCTCGGCGACCTGGTCGCCGATCTGCGCGAACGGCGGGTGCCCGCCGCGCAGGTCGCCAGTGAACTGGACCTCGCGTGGTGGCGCAGTGTGCTCGAGCACATCGCCGCCGCCGAGCCCACCATCTCCTCCTACGACGGGACATCACTGTCGCAGGTCGCCGAGCGGTTCCGTCGCCTGGACGTCGCCCACCTGGCGGGCGCCGCCCATCGGATCCTGGAGACCGCGGACGACATCCGGGTGGAGACGATGAAGGCCCACCCGGACGCCTCGCGGGCAGCGATCGCGGAGATCTCGCGGTCCTCGACCACCTCGGTGCGGGACCTCGCCGCGAAGTACGAGGAGATCCTGTTCCGGGCGCGCCCGGCCTGGATTGCCTCCCCATACCTGGTGCCGCAGGTGGTGCCGCGCGGACCCCACTTCGACGTGGTGATCCTCGCCGACGGAGGGCGACTGCCGACCGCCGCCGCCCTGCCCTCCATCGCGCGGGCCCGCCAGACCGTCGTGATCGGCGACCCCCTGGAGTACGCGGGAGACCTCGGAGCCTCCGTGCTGGACGACATGCTGCGCGTGGCCCCACGCCAGGCGATGCGACGCGATGACCAGGTGGCCGGCACCGGAGTGCGCTCCTTCGCCCAGCGCCGCGCCGTGCAGGACGGAGTCCTCGCGGTCCCCGGACCCACCGATCGTGAAGCCGATCTGCTGGCGTACGTGGAGAACGCCCGCGGCGTGGTCAGCCATGGGGACGCCCACGTCGAGAGCACTGAGCAGGAGCTGCGCCGCGTCACCGACCTGGTGATCGAGCACGCCCGCACCCGGCCCGAACGGTCCCTGGCGGTGTTGACCCTCACCGAGGGTCACGCCCGCCGCGTGATGGAGCGGGTCATGCAGACCGTCGCGGTGATCCCGCAGCTGCGGAGCTTCTTCGACCCGGAGTCCCCCGAGTACTTCACCGTCAGCCCGGCGTCGCTGGCGACCGGTCTGCAGCGCGACGACATCATCGTCTCCGTCGGTTTCGGGAAGACCCCCCACGGGCGCCTCATCCACCGCTTCGGACCGCTGTCCACCGTGCAGGGCCGTAAAGCGCTCGCGAGCGTCCTGACCCGCGCGCGCGGCCGGACCACCGTGGTGACGGGCCTGCAGGCCGAGGACATCGACCCCTCCCGCCTGAAGACCGAGGGGGCCCGCGACCTCCTGGCGCTGCTGCGCTGGATGAACGGCGGGGAGGACGACGAGATCCTCGCACCCGTCTCGGACGCCGCTACGTCGGACGCCGATGGGTCGGACGCTCAGGCCGCGAACGCCGACGACGGCCTCGCTGAC
>JAUNUA010000273.1 GCA_030538435.1 Brachybacterium sp. | reverse complement strand
CGCGCCCCATCTCGTCGTGTCGACGCCGCGGAGGTCTCATCCCCGCGGCGTCGCTCTGTGTCGACAAGCGGTGTCGGTGAGCTGTGCCGCGCTGCGCGGCTCAGAGCTCCAGGTCGACGATGACAGGCGCGTGGTCGGATGCGCCCTTGCCCTTGCGCTCCTCCCGGTCGATGCGCGCGTCCGTCACCGCGGCCTGCACCGCGGGGGAGCCGAGCGCGAAGTCGATCCGCATGCCCTCGCGCTTGGGGAAGCGCAGCTGCTGGTAGTCCCAGTAGGTGTAGACCCCCGGTCCCGGCGTGTACTCCCGGGTGAGGTCCGCATATCCGGCATCGACGATCGCCTGGAACGCTGCCCGCTCCGGGGCCGTCACGTGGGTCTTCCCCTCGAAGAACTCCATCGACCACACATCCTCGTCCTCGGGGGCGACATTGAAGTCCCCGGCGAAGACGGTGCGGGTGTCGGCATCGGCTGCGAGTGCCCGGGCCCCCTCAGCGCGAACCGTCTCCAACCAACGCAGCTTGTAGTCGTAGTGCGGGTGGTCGATCTCCCGTCCGTTGGGGACGTACAGCGACCACAGGCGCAGCCCGTCTCCGACGACCGCCGAGAGCATGCGCGCCTCGATGACCCCGGACTCCTCATCGGGCCAGGACGGCACCCCCTCCATCTGATCGCGCACGTCCGCGAGGCCCACCCGAGAGATCAGCGCCACCCCGTTCCACTGGTTCAGGCCATGCGCCGCGACCTCGTACCCGGCGTCCTCCAGGGCGGAGAGGTCCAGCTGGTCGGGCCGGGCCTTGATCTCCTGCAGCGCGAGCGCGTCGATGTCGTGCCGCTCCAGGAAAGCAAGCACGCGATCCATCCGGGCTCGCAGGGAATTGATGTTCCAGGTCGCGATGCGCATGCTCTCGATCCTAGGGCCCGGATCCCACCAACCGTCCTGCCTCAAGACCGGGATCGGTCCTAGGATCGGGTCATGTCCCGCGCGATGGTCACCGGCTCGACTTCGGGCCTCGGTCTGGAGTTCGCCTGGCAACTGGCCGGCACCGGACACGACCTGGTGCTCGTCTCCCGCGACGAGGAGCGCCTGCGTGCCGTCGCCGAACAGATCCGCCACGTCCACGACGTGCGCATCGACATCCTCGCCGCGGACCTCTCCGACCGTTCCCGCCTCGACCGGGTCGCCACCCGCCTCACCGACCCCGTCGACCCCGTGGACCTGCTCGTGAACAACGCCGGCTACGGGCTCCGCGGGGCGTTCCTCGAGGTGGGGGTCGACGACCACGAACGACAGATGGACACCCTGATGCGGGCCGTGCTGGTGCTCTCCCACGCCGCGGCCGGCGCGATGGTCCAGCGGCGGCGCGGCGCCATCCTGAACGTCTCCTCCCTCGCCGGGTACACCGCCGCCGGGCCGTACGCCGCGTCCAAGAGCTGGGTCACGGTGTTCACCGAGTCGCTGGCCACCGAACTGCAGGGCACGGGTGTGAGCGCCACCGCGCTGCTGCCCGGCTTCGTGCACACCGAGTTCCACGACCGGGCCGCGATGAACGTCGAGGGGCTGCCCCGCATCACCTGGTTGAAAGCCCCGTACGTCGTCGAGCAAGCCCTGAAGGACGCCGCGAAGGGGAACGTGCTGTCGATCCCCTCGGTGAAGTACCGCACCGCCGGGGAGTTCTCGCGTCTCGCGCCCCGCTCCCTGGTGCGGGCACTGTCGGTCCCCGGGTGGCGCCACCGGGCGGGGGTGCGCCGTGCCGAGAAGTCGCGCCGCAAAGCGTCCCGTCGGCGCGGCCGCGCCCCCTGGCAGCGCGAGGACTGACGCGGCGCAGCGCGCCCCCGCGCCGCTACGCTGGAACCATGCCCGCGACGCCCCCCGTGAACCCCTGGTCACTGTCCGCCGCCGACGCCCGCTCCCGCCTGCTGCAGCTGATCGACGAGCTCGCCGTCGTCCGCGGGCCCGTCACGCTGTCCTCCGGGAAGGAGGCCGACTACTACGTGGACCTGCGGCGCATCACGCTGCATCACGAGGCGAGCCCCCTGGTCGGCCGGGTGCTGCTGGACCTGCTGGCGCGCGAGGACCTCCTCCACGGCACCGACGCCGTTGGGGGTCTCACCCTCGGCGCCGACCCCGTCGCGACCGCGCTCCTGCACGCCGCCGCCACCGCGCCCGAGGACGCTGGGATCCCGCCTCTGGACGCGTTCGTCGTGCGCAAGGCGCAGAAGTCCCACGGGCTGCAGCGACGCATCGAGGGCCCCTCGATCGCGGGCCGCTCGGTGATCGCCGTCGAGGACACTTCCACCACCGGCGGTTCAGCCCTCGAGGCCTGCGCCGCGATCACCGAGGACGACGCCACCATCCGCGCGGTCGCGGTGATCATGGACCGCGGGACCGGCGCACGCGAACGCATCGAGGAGGCGGGCCACCGCTACATCCACGCCTTCGGTGTGAACGAGCTCACCGTCTGAGGTCGGGCGCGTAGCGTCGGGCATAGCATCGCCGCCATGGACATCGTCTCGTGGGCGGTCTCGACCATCGAATCCTTCGGTGGACCAGGCGTCGCATTCCTCATCGCGCTGGAGAGCGTGTTCCCTCCGATTCCCTCCGAGGTGATCCTCCCGCTCGCGGGTGTCGCCGCGGCCGGTGAGGAGCACACCTACCTCGGGATGCTCGTCTGGACCGTGTGCGGCTCCCTCACCGGCGCCCTCATCCTGTACGGCCTCGGGCGGGCGCTCGGCCCGGAACGTCTGCGCCGCCTGGTGATCCGCCTGCCGCTGGTGCACGTCGGGGACTACGACCGGACCGTTGCCTGGATGGACAGGCACGGCACCAAGGCCGTGTTCTTCGGCCGCATGGTGCCGGGCATCCGTTCGCTGATCTCCATCCCCGCCGGGATCTACCAGATGGTCCTGTGGAAGTTCGTCCTGCTCACGATCGCCGGCAGCACCCTGTGGAACACCCTG
>JAUNUA010000272.1 GCA_030538435.1 Brachybacterium sp. | reverse complement strand
GGCGGACGTGCACCTGATGCCGCGTCGCCCGTCGCTCCGGACCCCCGACGCCCCGACCAGAGGCTGATCCCGGCCACCACAGGTGCCAGCAGCACCACGCGGGCGAGCTTCACCGTCACCGCCACGCTGAGTGCGGTCGCACCGGCGATGCCACCGGCGGCGACGACCTGACCGACCTCGTGCACCCCGGCGCCGATCCACACTCCGGCCGCGTGCCCGTCCAGCCCCAGGGGCTCGGCGAGGTACGGCAGCGAGAGCATCGCTGCGGTCCCCCAGAGGGTGACCACGGCGATCGACGCCGCCGCGCCGGAGTCCAGGGGCCGCCCGCGGCTGTCCCTGCCGTCGCCGCGGTCCAGGGCGGCGGCGGCTCCGGCCACCGCCGAGGCTCCGCAGATCGAGGTGCCGGTGGCCAGCATCACCGCGTCGGATCCGCCCATCCTCAGCGTTCGGGCCGCGGCCAGGGTGCCGAAGAAGCTGACCACCACGGTGACCAGCACGACGGCCACGACCTCCCAGCCCAGGGCGAGGATGTCTCCGATGACGAGCTGCAGGCCGAACAGCACGATCCCCAGACGCAGCAGGGTCTTCGCGGAGCGCTTCAGGCCCGGCTCGGCCCAGCGCGGCACCCAGCCGAAGGATCGGACCGCGGCGCCGATGACGATGGCGAGCAGGATCCCGGAGACCCCCGGGATGTAGCGGTCGGCGAGCACGTAGGAGCCGACGCCGATGACGAAGGCCAGGATGATTCCGGGCATGGACCGACGCCGCTCCCGCCGTAGGGCCTTCAGGTCGAATCCGCGCACCGCGCCAGTCTAGGGGCGCGACCGGTCGGGATTCCTGCCGCCCCTCAGCGGCACGGTACTCTCGGGGACGCGGCGCGCACCCGGACCGCACTCCCCCGCGCGCCGGACACCGAGGTGAGGGAGCGACGGATGCGCCGGATGATCGCAGGACTGCGACCCGTGTGGAGCCTGTGCGTCCTCCTGGCCGCGACGGTGATCGTCGGCGACTTCGCCGGACTCCTCCCCGTGCCGGACTCGATCTGGTGGGTTCCTGCGGTCGTCGCCGTCGGAGGCGTCGGGGTCATCGGCCTCAGCATCGCACCGCGCGCGGCTCAGCACGAGCTGCAGCTGATGAGCTGTCCCGTCCGAGGCGAGTGGACCTCCGTCAACACCCCCGGCCAACGGCTGCCCAGCCATGGGACACGGCTGTTCGGCCAGTACAGCGCCGTCGACGTCCTGCGGCCCGCCACCGACTCGACTCCGGAGCCGATGCGCCGCGGCCTGCGCGGCTCACGCCCCCAGGAGTACCCGAGCTTCGACGAGCCGGTCCACGCCATGGCCACCGGCACGGTGGTCAGCGTCAGAGGCCGGTGGAGGGACCACCGGTCGCGCAACACCTGGGCCGCCCGCCTGGTCCCGCACACCGTGCGCGGCGTCGTCGGCCTGCTGGTCGCTCCGAGCCTGCTGTTCGGCAACACTGTCGTCGTCGACCACGGCGACGGAACGGTGGCCGCCTACGCCCACCTGAAGCGACGCTCGGCCACCGTGCGGGTCGGCGATCGCATCCGGGTCGGAGCAGTGCTGGGTCGGGTCGGCAGCAGCGGGCACGGCACGGAGCCGCATCTGCACGTGCAGCTGATGGACCGGCCGAATCTGAGCACTGCTGCGGGGATGAGGCTCGCGTGGCACGACGTCATCCTCAGCGGGGGCATCGACCCTCACCTGGCCGAGGTCGTCGCCGAGCCCGAGCGGTCCGCGGTCAAGGACATGCCTCCGATGGGCGAGATCTTCACCACGCCCTGGATGGGCGGGTCACCGCGCTGAGACCCGCGACTCCATCGGCACCAGGGAGCGCAGCTGAGTGACATGCCGGGGCTCGAGCTCCTCGATCGAGTGGACCTGCAGCAGCTTCATGGTGCGCTCGACCTCGCTGGAGAGGATCTCGACGGCCCGGTCCACACCACGACGTCCGCCGGCCATCAGTCCGTAGAGATAGGCCCGGCCGACCAGCGTGAACTTCGCGCCCAGTGCGAGGGAGGCGACGATGTCGGCCCCGTGCATGATGCCGGTGTCCACCATGACCTCGAGGTCGTCTCCGACCTCCCGGACCACCTCGGGCAGCAGGTGGAAGGGCACCGGGGCGGCGTCGAGCTGTCGGCCGCCGTGGTTGGACAGCAGGACGGAGTCCACACCCAGATCCGCGAGCTTCTTGGCGTCGGCCACGGTCTGCACACCCTTGACGACGATCCTGCCCGGCCACATCTGGCGGATCTCGCGGAGGTCGTCGTAGTCGATGGAGGGGTCCATCGCACTGTTCAGCAGTTCGCCCACCGTGCCACCGGTGGAGGTCAGGGAGGCGAACTCCAGCGGCGGAGTGGTCAGGAAGTCGAACCACCACCAGGGGCGCGGGATCGCATCGAGCACGGTCTTGGCCGTCAGCTGCGGCGGGATGGAGAATCCGTTGCGCCTGTCCCGCATCCTGTTGCCGGCGATGGGCGTGTCCACGGTGAACAGCAGGGTGTCGTAGCCGGCCTGGGCCGCCCGCTCGACCAGGCCGTAGGAGATGGAGCGGTCGCGCATCACGTAGAGCTGGAACCACAGACGACCGTTCGGTGCGGCGTCGCGGACCGCTTCGATGGAGGTGGTGCCCAGGGTGGAGAGGCAGAAGGGGATGCCCGCCGCGGCGGCCGCACCGGCACCTGCGATCTCCCCCTCGGTCTGCATCAGGCGGGTGAAGCCGGTGGGGGCGATGCCGAACGGCAGGGCGGAGGATTCACCGAGCACCCGGGTGGTCATATCGAGGTAGGAGACATCGGTGAGGACGCCGGGGTGGAACTCCACGTCTTCGAAGGCCTGGCGGGCCCGCGTCAGGGAGATCTCGCGGTCGGCCGAGCCGTCGGTGTAGTCGAAGGCCGCCGCCGGAGTGCGGCGCTTGGCGATCCGTCGCAGATCGTAGAT
>JAUNUA010000271.1 GCA_030538435.1 Brachybacterium sp. | reverse complement strand
GGCTGTCCGAACGGTTACCGGGTCAACGAGGACCGTACGTTGACCGCGGCGATCCAGACCGATGAGTACACCGAGGCGCTGGAGTATGCGCGCGAGGTGTATGCGGCTGGCGTGTTCTACCCCGATGTGAACCTTGCGGAGACGACCCAGTACTTCGCCAACGGCACACTGGGTGCCCTTGTGTCGGTCGGACCGCGCGGCGCTACGGAGTACCGCCAGCACAACGCGGACTTGCTACCCGACATCATGGTGCCGTTCGCCGCGGTCGACGACCGCCTGCCCACCTACAACATGGGCTACGGGACGGTCGGATTCACCCCGTTCAGCAAGACCGACGACGAGGGGCGCATCCGTGAGCTCCTGGACGTCGTGAACTGGCTGTCCGCACCGTTCGGGACGACCGAGTTCATGCAGAAGAACTGGGGCACGGAGGGGGAGGACTACGAGTTGCAGGACGGCAACTACGTCCTCACCGACTCCGGGCAGACCAACGTTCCCGGGCTCCAGAGTGCCCTGACCATCATGACCTCGGGCGAGGGCGTCATCTACAACCCGAACCCCAGCGACTCCGAGTATGTCTACGAGAAGGAGAAGGAGCTGCTCGAGCTGCATCAGCACAACCCCACCCGCGGCCTCTACTCTGACACGCAGTCCTCCCGCGGAGCGGAGCTCAACGAGCGCATCAACGACCTGCGGATGGATGTCATCCAGGGTCGGCGCTCCATGGACGACTGGCACGCAGGAGTCCGCGACTGGGAGGAGCGGGGCGGTTTGGAGATGCTGGAGGAGTACGCGGAGGTGCTTCCGGACGACGTACCGGTCACGCCGTCCAATCGGCCCTGACTACCCCGGGTGACCTCACGTTCTAACTGTCACCCGGCGGAGCATGTCAGGACGACGCGCCGGCGACCCGGATGTCCAGGCCACCGCCTCGTAGGTGTCGCAGGGCATCCGGGTCCGCCCCGTCGTCGGTGATCAGGACATCGATCCCGGACAGCGGAACGATCCGCGCGAAGGATCGCTGGCCGAGCTTGCTCGAATCGGCGACGACGACCACGCGCTGGGCGCGCTCGGCCATGCGGGCGCTCATCGCGGCCTCCGCCTCGTCGTGCGTGGCGATGCCGTGGGCCGCGCTGATCGCATTGGCGCCGAGGAACAGGACGTCGATGCTGATCTGCTCCAGCAGCTGCTGCGCCCAGGTGCCCACCAGCTCGAAGCTCTGATCGCGTACCACCCCACCCGTGACCACGAGCTGGAGGTGGCGACGGACCGCGAGGTCCTGGGCGATGTTGATCGCGTTGGTGACCAGGGTGGTGGGACGCGCCGCGGACTGGAAGTCCTCCCGCACCCCGAGCTCGTGCGCGAGCGCAGTGGTGGTGGTGCCGCCGTTCAGGCCGATCACCTGGCCCGGTGCTGCCAGGTCCACTGCGGCGCGGGCAATGGCCTCCTTGGCCCGGGCGTTCTTCCCGCTGCGGTAGCGCAGCGGAAGACTGATCGCACCCTGGTGGGCGGACACCCCACCGCGACTGCGGATCACCAGCTGGTCGCTGGCGAGCACGTCGAGGTCTCGTCGCACCGTGGCCGGCGAGACACCGAGCTCCGCGATCAGTTCATCGACCGAGACGTGTCCGCGCTCGATCACCAGGTCCAGGATCGACTGCCGACGCTCACGCGGGCCGCGAGCGGCTGGCCGTGGTTCGGTTCCGGCGTCGGCAACGTTGCTCATGGGCCGATCCTACCGACCAGAATATGATTGCTTCTGCTTGTCTAAGCCCTCTACACTCGCAATTGATCACTGCTGGTTCCGGGACGCGGAACCCGACCCGAGGAGGCCCCGTGACCACCGCCACCGAGACCGAACTGCGCTCCCAGCCCGAGTCCTGGCATCGCACCGAGCAGATGCTCCCCGACGTGACCAGCAGCCTTCCGCGGGCGGGCGAGCGTGTCCTCATCATCGGCTGCGGCACCTCCTGGTTCATCGCCATGGCGTACGCGGCCCTTCGCGAAGCCGCCGGCGAGGGCCCCACCGACGCCGTCACCGCCACCGAGATCTCCCCGGTCCGGGAGTACGACCGCGTCCTTGCACTCTCCCGCTCCGGCACCACCACGGAAATCATCGACGTCCTGCGGGAGAGTGCGACACCCTCCACCCTGATCACCGCGGTCGGTGACGGCCCGGCCGCCGCCCACGCCGACCAGGAGATCGTCCTCGATCACGCCGATGAGACCTCCGTCGTCCAGACACGTTTCGCGACCTCGGCCCTCGCCCTGCTGCGCGCCTCCCTCGGGCACAGTCTCCAGCAGGCCATCACCGATACCGAGGCCGTCCTCTCTTCCGATATCCCCGACGCGTGGATCACCGCACCCCAGATCACGTTCCTCGGCACCGGATGGACCAAGGGCCTTGCCGAGGAGGCCGCGCTCAAGCTTCGGGAGGCCACCCAGAGCTGGACCGAGGCCTACTACGCGATGGAGTACCGGCACGGTCCCATCGCCATCGCCGAGCCCGGCCGCATCGTCTGCGTCCTGGGCGAACCCCCTGCCGGCCTTGCAGAGCAGGTGGAGCGGACCGGCGCGACCTGGGTCGCCGACGGGCTCGACCCGATGGCGCAGCTCGTGCGCGCGCACCTGTGGGCAGTCCGCCGCGCCGAGGCGATGGGCCTGGACCCCGACGCACCTCGGCACCTCACCCGCGCGGTGCACCTGAGCTCATGACCGCAGCCCGGTGGGCCGTCGGGGTCGACGTCGGCGGGACTCGCACCAAGATCGGCGCGATCTCCCCCGCCGGCGCCCTTGCTGTGCCGCATTCCCTCCCCACCCCGACCGAGCCCGGCGACCTCGCCGCCCTGATCGGCCGGGAGGTCGATTCCCTGGGCCGGCACCTGGACCTGCCGGAAGGCAGCCCCGTCGGGGTTGTCGTCCCCGGCATCCTCGACGAGGCAGAGGAGCAGATCGAACGCGCCGTGAATCTCGGCTGGACCGACATTCCCTTCGGCCGCATGCTG
>JAUNUA010000270.1 GCA_030538435.1 Brachybacterium sp. | reverse complement strand
ACCACCACCGGCAGCGAGTAGAAGATCGAGAACGCGGCGAGCTGGCCGTAGGCGACCTGACCGTACTGCGAGGAGAATGTGTACAGCGTGACCGCGGCGGGCAGGTTCTCCGGGCTCAGCAGCAGCATGAAGGGAACGAAGAAGTTCCCCCACATCATGACGAAGGTGAAGATCGTCGCCACAGCCAGCCCGGAGCGCATCAGCGGCAGCACCACGGAGACCAGTGCCCGCAGCACACCAGCGCCCTCGGTCCAGGCGCTCTCCTCGATCTCCATGGGCACCGAGTCCATGAATCCCTTGGTCAGGAAGATCGCGTACGGCAACGCGGAGGCGCCGAGGAACAGGATCGCGCCGGGCATCGAGTCGATCAGGTTCACCTGCACGAACATCGAGTACACCGGGATCATGATCGCCGTGATCGGCAGACCGGTGGAGAAGATGATCGTCAGCAGCAGCGGGCGCTTCGCTGCGAATCGATAGCGCGAGAAGGGGTACGCGCACAGCACCGCAGCCGTCATGCACAAAATGGTCGCGCCGCCACACAGCAGGATGGAGTTCCACAGCGGACGGAAAGTCGTCTCGGTGTTCCAGATCGCCTGGAAGTTGCCGAGGCTCCACTGCTCCGGCCAGCTCACGGATAGTGAGGCCTCGGTGTTGAACGACGCCAGCACCACCCACAGCAGGGGGATCACGAAGGTGAGTCCGATGATCAGCATTGCGACGGACGTGATGGCGCTGAGTGACCGCTCGCGCGGCCCTTTCCCGCTGCGGGGCTTGAGCTCCCCGGGTGCGGTCGGGCCGCTCTTCGCTCCGTGCGGCTGGTGGGTCTCGGTCTGCGGTGACGCGGTGGTGGCGCTCATCGCTTGTCCTCCTCGGGAAGCAGGCGCAGGTAGACCAGGGACGCTGCGGCGCCGATCAGCAGCAGGAGCAGCGCGACAGCGGTCCCGTATCCGAGCTGACCGTAGGAGAAGGCCTGCTCGTACATGTACAGCGGAAGTGTCTGCGAGCGCTGTGCGGGCCCGCCGCCGGTCATGATGAAGATCAGGCCGAACACCGACAGGGTCTGCAGGGTGATCAGCATGAGGTTGGTGGCGATCGCGGGCCGCAGCAGCGGCACGGTCACCGACCAGAAGCGGCGCATCGGGCCCGCGCCGTCGATCGCCGCGGACTCGTACACGTCCGATGGCACCGAGCTGAGAGCGGCGGAGTAGACGAGCATCGAGAATGCCGTGCCGCGCCAGATGTTCGCGAAGGCCACGGCGATGATGGGCCAGCTGAACAGCAGTTCCTGGTCCGGTAGACCCACCAGCCCCAGGATCGTGTTCAGGCTGCCGCCCTCGGCGAAGAAGGTGTACAGCAGGTACCCGGCGACGACCTCCGGGAGGATCCAGGCGGCAATGATGATCGAGGTGACCGTGAAGGTGACGATCCGGTTCGCCTTCTCCATCAGGATCGCCAGCAGCAGACCGAGCAGGTTCTGACCGATCACGGCGGAGACCACGGTGAAGATCAGCGTCAGCCCCACCGAGTTCCAGAACTGACTATCGGTGAAGGCGTCCAGGAAGTTGTCGAACCCGACGAACTCCGGGTCCGCTGCGGCCTCCCCGCGGATGGCGGTGTTGGTGAACGCCAGGTAGAGGGAGTAGAAGATGGGGCCGGCCATGAACCCGATCAGCAGGATCGCGGCGGGGAGCATCGGGACCGCGCGCACCGCGGTCAGGCGGTTGCCGATGCGCGATCGTGGGGCGGAGGTGCCGCTCTCGCGGTCCGGTGGCTCGGTCGTGGTGGGACGGACGTCGGTGGCGCTGCTCATGACCTGCTCTCCGTCTCGTCCTCACCGACGATGTCGATGACGGCGTTGTCGTAGTTCGCGGCGGCCTGCTCCGGTGTCATGGACCCGGTCATCACCAGTTCCATGGACTCCTGGATTGCCGAGGAGATCTCCGGGTAGGCGGAGAAAGCCGGGCGGTAATAGGCGGTCTCCAGCATGTCGGTGAAGAACTCCGTGGTCGGGGAGTAGGTGCGGTACTCCTCGGTCTCGGCGACGTCGTAGCGGACGGTGATGTTGTTGTCCTCGACGGCCCGCTGGACCATGTTCTCCGTCGTGGTCAGCGCCTCGATGAAGGAGAACGAGATCTCCGGATCGGATGCATGCTCCGGGATCGTCCAGCACCAGCCACCGGCCAGCGTCACCGACCCCGGATCTTGGCCCTCCTGGGTGGGCATCGGCGCGAGCCCCATGATGTCCGGCCACTCCGGCCACGGTCGGGTGCCGCCCTCCACCCAGTTCTGGGAGATCCAGGACCCGTCGAGCAGAATCCCCAGCTTCCCATCGGGGATGAGGGAGGTGTAGATCGTCTCGTTGATGTTCGGGTCGAGGTTCTGCCCGAGGGTCAGCGTGAGGTCCTCGTCGAACATTGTTTTGAGGAACGTGAGGGTGTCGATGTACGCCTGAGAGCCGATCACCCACTTCTGGGTGTCCTCGTCGTACAGCGTTTCACCGGTGCCGTAGAACAGCATCTGGAAGCCCTGCATGGTTGCCTTCTCACCCTGCGGCATCCCGGAGAAGATGAACATCGGCGTGACGTCCTCGACCTGCTCCTTGATCATGCGGGCGGCATCCAGCACCTCCTCCCAGGTCTGCGGCTCCCACTCCTCGGGAAGACCGGCCTCCTCGAAGATGCGCTTGTCGTACCACAGTGCACGGGTGTCGGTGGAGGCCGGGATCCCGTACACCTGGCCTTCTTCGTCGCTGACGGCTTCCTGGGAGGCTTCAGCGACGTCGTCCCAGTGCTCCCACTGCTCCACGAACTGGTCGATCGGCTGGAGGTATCCGGCGGCGACGTCGGACATCAGGATGAAGGTGTCCTCGTACACGACGTCCGGGGAGGTCCGCGGGGAGGACATCAGCAGCTCGTTCTTGGTGAAGTAGTCGTTCTCCGCTGCCACGATCGGGACCAGGTCGACGGTGCGATCCGGGTACTCCTCGGCGTACTGCTCCGCGGCGCGC
>JAUNUA010000269.1:2783-3044 GCA_030538435.1 Brachybacterium sp. | reverse complement strand
GGATCTCGCTGTCGGGTGGCCAGGTTCGTGGATCGGACGGGCGCACCTGGGGCGGGGGAGGGGAGTCGGGCGGACGGGGCGGCGGTTCCTCGCAGCCACTGAGCACGACGGCACCGCCACCGGCGGCAAGGGCCGCGAGCAGCAGACGTCGGCTGGGAGTGCTGGGCATGACGGGCTTCATCCTAAGGAGGTAGGCTAGACCGTTCCTGTGCCCCGGAGCTGGACAGCAGTTCGGGCGCCGGACCGCAACTCAGCAGGCCC
>JAUNUA010000269.1:0-2773 GCA_030538435.1 Brachybacterium sp. | reverse complement strand
ATCAGAAGAGCCAGGAGGCAGCCGATGGACGCCAAGGCACGAGCCGAGACGATCTGCGAAGTGGTCTCCGACCCGCTCGCTGATGCGGGGGTGGTGGTCGATGACGTCACCGTCCAGCAGGCCGGACGACGGCGCCTGGTGAGGGTCCTCGTGGCGCGGGACCTGAGCAGCCTGGACCAGGACGACGAGACCAGCCAGGTGCAGCCCCTCTCCCTCGACGAGGTCGCCGTGGCGACGCGTGTCGTCTCCGGCGTCCTGGACGAGTCCGACGTGATGGGCGAGGCGCCCTACACCCTCGAGGTCAGCTCCACCGGTCTGGACCGTCCGTTGACCTCTCGGGACCACTTCCGACGCAACGTCGGGCGGCTGCTCACGGTGTCCACGACCGACGACCGCACCACCACCGGCCGGCTGCTCGCCGCCGGACCAACGGGGATCACCCTGCACACCCCTGCGGAGGAGCGCCTGGACTGGCAGGACGTCGTCGACGCCCGGGTCCAGGTCGAGTTCTCCCGTCGACAGGAAGGATGAGCTGATGGATATCGACATGGCCGCGCTGCGGCTCCTGGAGCGTGAGCGCGAGATCCCGATGGACGTCATCGTGGAAGCGATCGAGGCCGCCCTGCTCTCCGCCTACCAGCGGGTGGAGGGTCATCACCCCCACGCCCGCGTCGAGCTCGACCGCAAGGCCGGAACCGTCACGGTGTGGGCGCGTGAGGAGGCGCCCGTGCTCGAGGATGGCACGCGGGGCGAGCAGGGACCGGAGTTCGACGACACCCCTGAGGGATTCGGCCGCGTGGCGGCCTCCACCGCCCGCCAGGTCATCACGCAGCGCATGCGCGAACTCGAGGACGACGCCGTGCTGGGGGACTTCCGGGCGCGCGAGGGCGACATCGCCTCCGGCATCATCCAGCAGTCCAGCGACCCGCGCTTCGTCAAGGTCGACTTCGGCACCGTCGAGGGGGAGCTCCCCTCCGCCGAGCAGGTTCCTGGTGAGGTCTACGAGCACGGTCAGCGGCTCAAGTGCTTCGTGGTCAGCGCCAAGCGGGGCTTCCGCGGCCCGCAGATCCTGCTCTCGCGCACCCATCCGAATCTTGTTCGCCGACTCTTCGCCCTCGAGGTGCCGGAGATCGCCGACGGCACTGTCGAGATCGCGGCGATCGCCCGCGAGGCGGGGCACCGGAGCAAGATCGCGGTTCATGCCACCGTGCCCGGTGTCAACGCCAAGGGTGCGTGCATCGGCCCGATGGGGCAGCGGGTCCGGGCGGTCATGGCCGAACTGCAGGGCGAGAAGATCGACATCGTCGACTACAGCGAGGACCCGGAGGTCTTCGTCGCCTCGGCGTTGTCGCCGGCCAAGGTCCAGTCGGCGACCATCGTCGACCCCAGGGGACGCCAGGTTCGCGTGGTCGTCCCCGACTACCAGCTGTCCCTGGCCATCGGTCGCGAGGGCCAGAACGCCCGACTGGCTCACCGTCTGACGGGGTGGAAGATCGACATCCGCGCCGACACCGAGGAGCAGGTGGAGGGCGGGTCGAGCGCCGGGCCGCAGGCCTGAGGCGTGTAGCATGGACAGCGCTGTTCGCCCCGGTCGCGAGGATCCGACGCGCCCTGGTGCACACCGGATCCCGGTGCGCACCTGCGTCGGATGTCGGCGTCGGGACGAGCAGCACGCACTGCTGAGGGTCGTCGCGACCCAGGAGGCAGCCACCGACCGGTGGCTGCTCGGCCCTGACCCGCGACGACGAGGTCAGGGACGGGGCGCCTACGTGCATCCGGACCTGGAGTGCCTCCGCACAGCGACGACGCGCCGAGCGTTCGGGCGTGCCCTCCGCCTTCCGGTGGGCACGCAGATCGACGCCGGTGCCGTGCAGGACTGGGTGCAGCAGCAGAGCGGGCAGGACACGTCATCCGGCCGGGTCGTCCGACCCGGCCGTCACCAGGGCGGACCGGAGGAACCGGTCTGTCATCGAGGATCCGGAAGCGGGACTGACGCTGATGAGCACCCGATGAGTACTCAGCAATGAGCACCCACCAGCACTAGTCGCGACTGCACCCCGAGGGGCACGGTCGTGGCGCAACCCAGCAAGGAGACACCACACCGTGGCAAAACTCAGGGTCTACGAGCTCGCCAAGGAGCTCGGGGTCGAGAGCAAGGAACTGCTCGCCCACCTGAAGGAGCAGGGCGAGTTCGTCCGCTCCGCATCGTCGACCATCGAACCCCCCGTCGTCCGCAAGATCCGGGAGAACCCCCCTGCCTCCGCGGCGACGAAGAAGCCGGCGGCACAGAAGTCCGCCTCCCAGAAGCCCGCAGGGGCGAAGACGCCAGGTGGCAAGCCCGCCCCGAAGCCAGCAGCAGCTCGGCCGGTGGACACGCCCCAGACCGGGAGCGAGGCGGCCAGCGGTCGTCCCACCCCCGGCCCCAGGCCCGCGCCGGAGGCACCCGAGACGACCGCCCCCGCCGCACCGTCGGCGCCTGCGCCGGCAGCTCCGGGAAAGCCCGCCGATGCGCCAGCTGCGTCGACCCCCGGGCCACGTCCGGGCCCGCCCCAGCCCGCTGGAGAGGCCGAGCAGCCCCAGGCCCCCGCGCCTCGCACTCCGCGACCCGGCGCCAAGCCCGGCCCGCGTCCTGGCAACAACCCGTTCGCCCCCAGTCAGGGCATGGGTCGTGAGCGGCGCACCGATCGGGGCGAGCGCGGTGGTGGAGCCCCGCGTCCGGGCAACAACCCCTTTGCGCCGAGCCAGGGCATGCCCCGTCCCGGCGGGAGCCGTG
>JAUNUA010000268.1 GCA_030538435.1 Brachybacterium sp. | reverse complement strand
GTGGCACACTGATCCGCGGTTCTGGTTCACGGCGACCGCCGGCCGCCGACCCAGCGACCCGACGAAGGAGAAGACGATGAAGGCTGACATCCACCCCGAGTACGTGGAGACCCAGGTGACCTGCACCTGCGGCAATACGTTCACCACTCGTTCCACCAAGACCGACGGCACCATCAAGGCCGAGGTCTGCTCCGCCTGCCACCCGTTCTACACGGGCAAGCAGAAGATCCTGGACACCGGTGGCCGCGTGGCCCGCTTCCAGCAGCGCTACGGCAAGAAGGCCGCCGAGTAACACACGCTCACCGACGCCGGTGGCGCCCCACGACGGGCCGCCACCGGCGTCGTCGTATCCGCTGGGCAAGGGGGGAGACATGGCCGAATCGCGCACCGGTGAGGGGCTGGTGGCGCTGCGGCGCGAGCACACCCGCCTCCAGGCGGACATGGCCGATCCCGCCCTCCACGAGGACGGCGCCCGCGCCCGCCGCGTCGGCCGCCGCTACGCCGAGCTCGATGCGATCATCACCCTGGACGCGGACCTGAGCTCAGCCCGGGAGGACCTGGAGGTCGCGCGGGAACTGGCCGCGGAGGACCCCGAGCTCGCCGCCGAGGCGAGCGCCCTCGAGCAGCGCATCGCCGCTCTCAGCGAGGAGCTCGACGAGCTGCTCGCCCCCCGCGACCCCGACGACGCCCGCGACGTGATCCTCGAGATCAAGGCCGGTGCCGGGGGAGAGGAGTCCTCGCTCTTCGCCGCCGAGCTGCTGCGGATGTACCGCCAGTTCGCCGCCGCTCAAGGGTGGACCCTGGATGTCCTCACCGCCACCGAGAGCGACCTCGGCGGGATCCGCGACGCCACCGTCTCGATCCGCTCACGCACCACCGGCCGACCCGCCGACGGGGTCTGGGCGCACCTGAAGTACGAGGGCGGGGTGCACCGGGTCCAGCGAGTCCCGGTGACCGAGTCCGCCGGACGGATCCACACCTCCGCCGTCGGGGTGCTGGTCGCTCCCGAGGCCGACGAGACCGACGAGGCCGACCTGCTCGCGGACGCCCTCGCCCCCACCCACCTACGGATCGACGTGTTCCGCTCCTCCGGGCCGGGTGGTCAGAGCGTGAACACCACCGACTCCGCTGTCCGGATCACCCACCTCCCGAGCGGACTCGTCGTCTCCTGCCAGAACGAGAAGAGCCAGCTGCAGAACCGGGAGCAGGCGATGCGCATCCTGCGATCGCGGCTGCTGGAGATGCATCGCGCCGCTGCCGACGCCGAGGCCGCCGCCGTGCGCCGCTCCCAGGTCCGCACCGTCGACCGCTCCGAACGGATCCGCACCTACCACTACCCGGAGAACCGCATCACCGACCATCGCACCGGGTACAAGGCCAGCAACCTCGACCAGGTGCTCTCCGGGGCGCTCGGCCCCGTGCTGGACTCCGCGCGGGAGGCCGACCGCTCCGCGATGCTCGCCAGCGCCGCCGGGGAGCACCCCCGATGAGCGACAGCGCCGGTGCGGTGATGCCGCGCCTGCGGGCCGCTCTCGCCGAGGGCACGCGCCGGCTCGGTGAGGCCGGGATCGTCTCGGCGAGCGTCGAGGCCCGCACTCTCGTCCAGGCCGCTGCCTGCGCGGACGGACCCCTGGTCCTGCTCGACGACCTGCCCGAGGATTTCGAGGCCCGCATCGACGAGCTTCTCACCCGCCGCGCGCGCCGCATGCCCCTGCAGCTCATCCTCGGGACCGCGCCCTTCCGCCGCCTCGTCCTGCACGTCGAGCCCGGCGTGTTCATCCCGCGCCCGGAGACCGAGCTCGCCATCGACCTCGTCCTCGAGCACGCCCGCCACCATCCCGTGCGTCGGGTTCTCGACCTCGGTACGGGCAGCGGCGCCCTCGCTGCGGCGGTGCTCGACGAGCTTCCCGACGCGTCGGTGCTGGCACTGGACGTCGACCCCGCGGCGGCGCGCCTCGCCGCGCGGAACCTCGAGCTCACCCGCGGAGCGGGTCGGGGCCGCGTCGAGGTCGCCGACCTGCGTGACGCCGCCGCAGTCCGCGCCGCCGTCGGGGGAAGAAATGTCGACGTGGTCCTGTCCAATCCGCCGTACATCCCCCCGGATGCCGTGCCGGCCGACATTGAGGTCCGGGACCACGACCCCGCCCTCGCCCTCTACGGGGGCGGCCCGGACGGACTGAGCATCCCCGCAGCGGTCCTCGAGCGGGCCGTCGACCTGCTCACCCCGGGCGGGCTGCTGGTGATGGAGCACGCCGACGTCCAAGGTCCGGCGACCCGGGCCCTCGCCGAGCGCACCGGCGCGCTGACCGCGGTGCGGACGCATCCCGACCTGGCCGGACGCGACAGGTTCCTCGTCGCCCGGCGCCGAGGAAGTGAGAAACTGGCGACGTGAGCGTCTACGACACCGACACCCCGAGCGACCGCGAGACCGCCGTGACAGCGGCGACCGAGGCCATCCGCAGCGGCGGACTGATCGTCCTGCCCACCGACACCGTGTACGGGATCGCCGCCGATGCCTTCTCCGCCCAGGCCGTGGAGGACCTGCTGGAGGCCAAAGGACGCGGACGCGACGTCCCGCCGCCGGTGCTCGTCGGCGACCCCGCCGTGCTGATGGCCCTCGCGGTCGATGTCCCCGGTTACGTCGAAGCACTCACCGACGCGTTCTGGCCGGGCCCGCTGACCATCATCCTGTCTGCACAGCCGTCGCTGACCTGGGACCTCGGGAACACCCGCGGGACCGTCGCGCTCCGCATGCCCGATGACGAGATCGCCCTGGAGGTGCTGCGCGGGACCGGCCCCCTGGCGGTGTCCAGCGCGAACCGCCACGGCAAGTCCGCGGCGCTGAGCATTCTGGAGGCCGCCACCCAGCTCGGCGACGCCGTGGAGGTCTACCTCGACGGGGGCCCTGCGCGGCTCGGCACCGCCTCCACCATCCTCGATGCGACCGTCGACCCGCCGGAGATCGTCCGCGACGGCGCCCTCTCCCGGGAGCGGATCGTCGAGGAGGTGGGCGATATCTTCACGCCCCCCGCCCCAGAACCGGACCCGG
>JAUNUA010000267.1 GCA_030538435.1 Brachybacterium sp. | reverse complement strand
GTTCCCGCCGCGACCCCTTCTGCCTGGCTGCCGCCGCGGGCGGTCACCGCCGCGGTCCCCGCGGCCATGATGGAGACCATGATGGCGGTCCCGGCGCCCCCCGCCACCTGCTGAATGGTGCCGATGATCGCCGAGCCGTGGCTGTACAGGTTGCGGGTGAGGGCGCCCAGCGCAGTGCTGAACAGCGGCGTGAACACGTGCGCCAGCCCGATCGAGACCACGATGTGCGCGCCGAGAATGATCAGCGGCGAGGTATCGGTGCCCACGGTGGACAGGCCCAGCAGGCCAAGGCCCACCAGCGCCAGGCCCGGCACCAGCAGCGGACGCGGACCCACCCGGTCGTACAGGCGTCCCACCATCGGTGCCGCCAGACCCATGATCAGCCCGCCCGGGAGGAGCATCAGACCTACCTGCAGGGTCGGCAGGTCCAGGACCTGCTGCAGATAGATCGGCAGCAGCACGATCATCCCGAACAGCGAACCCATCATCAGCACCATCAACCCGGTGGAGATTGCGAAGTTGCGCGAGGCGAAGGTCCGCAGATCCAGCAGCGCCTCATCGGTGCGCTGCAGACGCAGCTGCCGGGCGATGAACACGCACAGCACCAGCACCCCGGCGCCGATGAAGGCGGCCGCCGTGTCGGAGCCGCCACCGGTCTCCCCACCGTGACCGCCACCGAGCCCGGTCAGCCCGTACACCAGGGACCCGAAGCCGATCCCGGACAGCACCAGCGACAGCAGGTCGATGCGCCCGGGGCGGGTCTCACCCACGTCCTCGATGCGCCTGCGCACCATCACCAGGGCGGCGAGCGCGATCGGCAGCACCACGACGAACAGGAACCGCCACGGCAGCACCGACAGCACGAGGCCGGAGATCGTCGGGCCGAGCGCCGGCGCCACCGAGATCACGATCGAGATGTTGCCCATCACGCGGCCGCGCTGGCGGGAGGGCACCAGGTTCATCACCGTTGTCATCAGCAGCGGCATCATGATCGCCGTGCCGGTCGCCTGAACCACCCGGCCCAGCAGCAGCGGGGTGAAGGAGAAGGACAGCGCGCAGATCACGGTGCCCACCAGGAACAGGCTCATCGCGGTGGTGAACAGGGTGCGCGTGGTGAACCGCGAGATCAGGAAGCCCGTCGCCGGGATCACGACCGCCATGGTCAGCATGAACGCTGTGGTCAGCCACTGGGCCGTGGTGGGCTGCAGGTGCAGGTCCTCCATGATCGGCGCCAGCGCCACCGACAGGATCGTCTCGTTCAGGATGACGACGAACGCGGAGACCAGCAGCAGCGTGATGACGCTGCGGTCGCGGGCGGGCAGCCGGCCCGCGCCGGTGTCGGCGACGGGCGATGCGGGGGAAGGGGTGGGCACCTTCGGAGTCTAGGTCCGGGGTGCGGCCCCTCCCAAGGGCATATGGACGAGGGTTCGGTCACCGCCGATCCCCCGGAGGTGTCCACCGGTCGCGGGTCTCCCTCGTATCCTGGCCGGGTCGAGAGCCGCATCGCACCATCACCATCGGGGGCACCATGTCCGAGTCGAGGAATCCGTACGAGCAGCCCCCGGGGGCGCCCCGCCCGGACTCCGCACCGGCGGCGCCTGCCCACGCGGCACCCGCATCCCAGCATGCGGCAGCCGCGCCGGGCACTGCCGATCCGCCACCCGCCGCGAGCGGGAACGCGCAGGTGACGGGCGTGCTGGACGCGGCACGGCGGCTCCACCTCAGCAACCCCCTGCCGCACCTCGCCGTCGGCCTCGCGTCCTACCTGGCCGCGCTGATGGTCGCGGTCCTGGTCCTCGTGAGCGGGATCATCGCCGCGGCCATCAGTGGGGACCCAGGAGGAACCACCACGACACCCGACCCGGGCGCCACGAACGGTGTGGATGACAGCGGGCTCGGCGTCCTGATCGGCCTGCTGGGGCTTCCCGCGCAGATCGTCGCTCTCGCGACATTCGGCTCCTACTACCTGCAGGTCGACATCGACTTCGGGTTCGGCGGCATCGGTTCGTTCTCCGCGACCGCGAATCTGCGCGCAGTGCCACTGCTCGTCACGCTGGCACTGGTCGGAACGGCCTTCATCGGAGGATGGGTCGTGCGGCGCTTCCAGAAGCGTGCCGGGATCGCCGGGATGGTCCTCGGAGCTGTCCTCGCGGGCCTGCCGGTCGCCGTTCTCGCCCTCGCCCTCACCCGCGGGCTGGCCATGCGCATCTCGGAAGCAGAGATCACGGTCATGGGTCACGCCGCCGGGGCCGACATGTTCCTGGGCACCTGGGTACTCGTCACCGCGCCCCTGCTTCTGGGTCAGCTCGCCGGCTCGCGCCACGCCCGATGGTGGCCGTGGGTCAGCGACCTCGCCGCGGGGACGCGGCTCGCCATCGTGCACCTGCTGCTGGTCACCGTGCCCGCCGCGATCGTGTACGGCCTGGTTGCCGGGGTACGCATCCTCATCGAGGACGGGCCGCGGCAACTGCTCTCGACACTGTTCGCCCTCCCTCTGTATGCGGTGAACCTGCTCGTCTACCTGGCGGGCTTCGCCTCACTGGCCCCACTCTCCTCCTCGGGCCACAACCAGCAGTTCGACGTGCTCCCCTCACTCAGCGAGGAGAGGCTATGGCTGTGGGACCAGCCCTGGTACGCGGCAATCGGGCTGCTGCTGTGGTCGCTGGTGGTCATGGTCGTCGTATCTCTGCTGTGGCAGCACCGCCGTGGGGTGGTCCCCGGCAGCCCGGTCTCGGTGCTCGGCTCGTGGATCGCGCTGCCGCTGATCTACTTCATGGGCGGGGTGGTTCTCCTTGCCGTCTCGTACGTCGCGGTCGGGTTCAACGCCGGCTACTTCTTCGGCGACACCCAGCTCCGTTTCGGGATCGCGCCGTGGCTGCCCGTGATGACGTTCCTCGTCGGGGTAGTGCTCGAGTTCGTATCCCGCTTCGCCGCACCGCTCGCCGCGCCGTTCGTACCGGGAGTCCTGCTGGGCTGGATCCGCGGGAAGGACGGTGCGCCGGCCAGCACCCCGGGCGCGGATGGTCGGGGAGCGGAGGCCGGTGACCACACGGCGCCCGACGGCGGGGCCGCACCCGGTGGGGGTGG
>JAUNUA010000266.1 GCA_030538435.1 Brachybacterium sp. | reverse complement strand
CGCGCCCGACGGTCCGCTCCGCGCGGCGGGCGGCCGGTCTTCCAGTCCAGGATCACCACGCCCTCCGTGCCGTCGGTGCCCTCGGGGTCCGGGTAGGCCGCGTCGATCACGCCGCGCACGCCGATCCCGCCGATGACCGTGGAGACAGGCTCCTCGATCACCAGCGGGGTGCGCGAGGCCCAGATCGACGCATCGAAGCGCTCGCGCAGCTCCGCGAGGTCCGGCAGCTCCGCTGCGTGGTGGGTCCCGGTATCTGTCTCGTCGAGTTCGGCGAGCTCCTCGAGGTCCTCGAGGTCCAGCAGGGTGCCGGCGCCCAGGCGCTGTTCCAGCCAGGCATGGAAGGCCGTGCCGCGGCGCGCGTCGGCGGAGGGGCGTCGGGGAAGGGGCCGCAGCAGGTCCCACGGCGCCGACTGGGCGTCCCGGGCGCGGGCAACGACCTCGGAGGCGGACATGCGGGACGGGGCGCGGGCGGTCAGCGGCGCCCGCCGGGCGGCGAGGTCGGCGATCACCCGGCGGGTCATCTCCTCCCACGCGGCCGCGTCGGGACCGGTGGCCTCCACGGGTGGCCCGCCGCGGTGGGTGGTGATGAGGGCGGCGTCGGTGGCGCGCGCCTGTTCGGCGGGCCCCACGGGGGGCGGCCAGGAGGCATGGCGGGCGGCGCGCTCCAGGGGGTTCTCCTCGGGGATCTCCTCGCGCACATGGAAGCGCTCCGGCACGAGGGTGCCCGCTTCCTGCAGGTACCGCGAGCGGGGCCGGGGGCTGCGCAGCCCTGCCCGCCACGCGGCGCTGGTCAGCAGGACCCGACGGCGGGCGCGGGTGACGGCGACGTACACCAGGCGGCGGTCCTCCACGAGTGACTCGTCGCCGACCCGGGCGTAGTAGTCCTGCAGGATCTCCTCGGCCTCGACCTGGGTGTCGGCCTCCGCCCAGCGCAGTTCCGGGAGGATGTGGGCGTCTCCCCGCAGGGAGGTGGGGACGGCAGCGTCGGCGAGGGGGCCCAGCCATCCGGGGGCGGGGATCCGCACCCGTCCGGTCTCGTCCTCCTTCGCGCGGCGCAGGTCGTAGCTGGGGACGGTTCCCTCGGTGAGGCCTGCCACGGCGACCAGGTCCCATTCCAGGCCCTTGGCGGAGTGCATCGTCACCACGGTCACGGCTCGGGGATCCGGCTCGAGGGTCCCGGCGGTGACGGCGAGACCGGCCTCCTTGTCCTCGCTGATGTCCAGCAGCGCCAGGTAGGCGCCGAGCCCCGGGTCAATTGCCGTGCGCTCGAACTCGGCGGCATGGCTGCGGAACGCCTCGAGGTCGTGCAGGGCGCGGGCGGGGTCGGTCTGCGCGGTGGACAGCAGCGCGACATCGACGCCGAGGGCGGTGATGACGGCGCTGATCAGGTCCTGCAGCGGGAGACCGAGCCGGCGGCGCAGGGAGCGCAGCAGATGCTGCAGTTCGCTGAGTCTGTCCCGCGCGGGGCCGCTCAGCTGCCGGCCCTCGGGGTCGCTCCAGTCCGCGGGGGGCAGGTCGTCCAGCGCGTCCAGCAGTCCGACGTCCTCGGCGGGATCGCCGGTGCCGGTGGGGCGGCGGCGCGCCAGGTGGGTGCGCCACCGACCGAGGACGGCGAGGTCGCGGGCTCCGATCCGATAGCGCGGACCGGCGAGCAGGCGCATCAGGGAGTCCCCTCTGCCGGGGTCCTCCAGGCACTCCAGGACCGCGCGGACGTCTGCGACCTCCGGGCGATGCAGCAACCCGCCGAGGCCCACCACCTCCACCGTCAGACCGGCCGCCTCCAATCCCTCGACGAGCGCCGGGATCTGTCGGCGCGCGCGGACGAGCACGGCGGCGGTCGCGTCGTGCGTCTCGTCCTCTGCACGGCGGGCGAGGATCCAGCGGGCGATCGCGGCAGCCTCGGTGCGCTCATCGGCGGCCTCGTGGATCTCGACGGCCCCTTCTCCGGCGCCGGGCCGTGCACGCAGCTCGGGAATGGCGACGGCACGGGAGTCCTCGCGCAGCGGCGCGGCGATCCGGTTGGCGAGCGCGAGCGGCGCCTGGTCGTTCCGCCAGGAGGTGGACAGGGTGCGCTGCAGGACGGGCACCTCGGGGGTGCCGAACGCGTCGACGAATCCCTGCAGCGAGGCGCTGGAGGCCCCGCGCCACCCGTAGATCGCCTGCTGCGGGTCCCCCACAGCGCAGGTGGCGTGGCCCGCACCGAACAGCCCCGCGAGCAGCTCCAGCTGGGCGACGGAGGTGTCCTGGAACTCGTCCAGCAGCACCACCCGGTGCAGGTCCCGGGCCAGTGCCCCGGCTTCGGGCACGTGCCGGGCGATGTGGGCGGCGACGCTGACCTGATCGGCGAAGTCGAGCATTCCGTGCTCGCGGCGCCGAGCCGAGAACTCCTCGATGAGCGGGGCGAGGGCGGCGCGAGCGTCGAGCGCCGCGATGGCCTGCGCGACGGGCTTCGGTATGGCGCGACGTCGTCCTTCGTGCTGCAGGGGGATAGAGGTGACGTGGTCGCGGATCCTCTCCACCTCGGTGCGCATCGCGGCGGGGGTGACGAGGTGGTCCGCGAGGGATGACGTCAGCGAGATCAGCGCCGCGGTGACGGTGGCCGGGGAGGCGTCGATCCCGAGCGTGTCCCCGCGGGCCTCGACGAGGTCGTGGGCCAGCTGCCAGGAGGCGGAGGCGGACAGCATGGTCAGGTCCGGGTCGAGGCCGCTGGCCAGGGCGTGCTCGGTGACGAGGTCCAGGGCGAATCCGTTGTAGGTGTGAACGGTGGGGCGCTGACCGAGCAGCTCATCGCGTCCGCGCTCCAGGCCCGGGGGGACGGGGAGGCCGTCCGCGGCGAGGACATCGGCGAGGGTGAGCAGCCGCTGGGCGATGCGTTCACCGAGTTCGTGCGCGGCCTTGCGGGTGAAGGTGAGTCCGAGCACCTGCCGGGGCTCGACGAGCCCGTTCGCGATCAGCCAGACGACGCGGGCGGCCATGGTCTCGGTCTTCCCGGAGCCGGCGCCGGCGACCACCAGCATGGGGGCGAGCGGCGCCTCGATCACGGCGACCTGCTCGGAGGTGGGGGCAGGCTGGCCCATCATGTCGGCGAGGCGC
>JAUNUA010000265.1 GCA_030538435.1 Brachybacterium sp. | reverse complement strand
GGTCCCATCGCGACGATTCTTCTGCGCCTGCACGAGGTAGGAGTCCGAGCTCAGCGGCGTCGAGCTGCCGGAGCGGTGCACCGCGAAGGTGAACCGGGTGCGGAACGTCTGGTTCGGGTCCTCGTTCCGGGGGATGATCTGTCCTCGGTCCTCCGCGGTGCCCCGGTAGGTGAAGGTGTAGGTCCCCGGACCGATACGTCGGGTGACGTTGAACCGGCGGACCCGGGGCAGGTCCGCCGTCGAGTTTCCGGTGTTCATCCGGTCGCCTGTTCCTGCGGTGTTGACCGAGCCGGAGATGCCCGAACCCCAGAGATAGTGGTCATTGGCGTCGTTTCTCGCCCGGTTCTCCGAGGCGCTGAGCGTGAAGTAGTCCCCGACCCGCAGCTCCTGGCCCTCCGGCACGGTGATGGTGAAGGTACCCTCAGCCTCGGTGTAGCCGACCCGCCTGGTGTTCGAGCACGAGGTGAAGGCCACCCGGATCTGCTGCGAGGGAGAGGCAGCCGCCAGAGGTGCGGCAGCCGCGGCGGCCACCACCGGGGCGGACCAGACGGCGGCATGCAGCACGGACCTGCGCGAGCGCGGCATCGATGCCTCCGAAAGGGACGGTGTGACAGGGGATGACCTCAGAGTAACAATCCTCATCCGGCGCTGATAGGCCGCATCAGAGAGCTCAGGCCATCGCCACCGGGTTCGGCATGATCATCAGCGCATTGCGCTGTTCCCTCAGACGACGGGCCTTCTCCGCCACCGCATGGTCCTCATCGGTGATCGGCTGCCACGGGGTGATGTGCCGCGGAGAACCCTCGCCGTCGGGGGCGAACATCACCGGCAGACCATAGGCCACCTGCTCGGGACGCTTCTCCCAGTGCGAGCCGGAGCGGACGCTGACCAGCACGTGCAGCGAGGTCGGGGCGGTGAGCACCAGACGGGCGTCGACCTCCACCAGATCCCCGGCCCGCACCGGACGGTAGAAGCGCACCCCGCCGGTCAGCGCGGCGACCACCGTGTACCCGCAGTACCGCTCCGCGCAGATCTGGGCGGCCTGATCGATCCACCGCATCACCTCACCGCCGCGGATCTTGCCGTCCGGGTACCGTTCGTCCGAGTCGGCCAGGAACCGCAGCGTCAGCGCCTCCGAGGTGCCCATCCCCTCAGGCAGCGAGTGGATGGTCTCCTCCAGGCGTCGGCGCGAGGCGATCCGACGGACGGCGTCGACGTCGCGCTGGACCTCCCGCTCGGTCGACGGGACGAACGGCTCCACCGCAGTGGGCCGGCCCTCCGAGTCCACGGCGACGTAGATCATCATGCACTCGGTGACCACCTCCCAGGAGCCGTCACCGCGACGCACCAGCACACGGGCCTGGATGTGCACCGAGGTGGTCCCGGTGTGCACCAGCCGCGCCTGCACGGTCACCGGACGCCCCTTGGGCACCGGAGTGGTGAAGTGCATGTTCCCCACATAGGAGGTCACGCAGTCGGCCCGCGCCCAGGAGGCCGCGCAGGCGTAGGCGGTGCGGTCGATCCAGTCGACGACGGTGCCGCCGGGCACAGCGCGCTCCGCAGAGGTCCCCTGGACCTCGTGGAAGGTCAGTTCGATGGTGCTGCGCCGGGCCATAGTGACGAACCTAGCACCCGGCACCACCCCCGCGGACCTGCCGAACCGGACAGTAACCGTCATAGGATGGGTCAGGACCGACCACCCGTTTCGCGACCGACCCCGCTCAGACCGAGCCCCTCAGATTGAGCCGCTCAGACCTGCCCCCAGGTCGACACGCCCCTGGCACCGCGCGGAGGAACACCTATGTACCCGTTCGAGAACCCCTTCCAGCACCGTGACGAGGCCAAGCGCCACGCGCTGCGCCACTTCCGCGCCGTGCTCTTCGACATGGACGGGGTCGTCACCGACACCGCCGGGGTGCACGCCCGCGCCTGGAAGCAGCTCTTCGACGCCGCCCTCCCGGAGATCGCCGGCTCCCCGCAGCCCGAGTTCACCGAGTCGGACTACCTGAACTTCGTCGACGGCCGCCCCCGGCTGGACGGCGTGCGCTCCCTGCTGGCCGCCCGCAGCCTCACCGTCCGCGAGGGATCCCCCAACGACGACGCCGCGACACTGACCGTCCACGGCCTGGCCGCCCGGAAGCAGCGGTTCTTCGAGGAGGCGGTGGCCGACGACGGCGTCGCCGTCTTCGACTCCACGGTGGAGCTGGTCCGTGACCTGCGGCGCCGCGGGGTCCCGACCGGGCTGGTCACCTCCTCCCGCAACGGCCGCAGCATCCTGACCGGAGCGGGCCTGCTCGAGGAGTTCGACGTGATCGTCGACGGCACCGACGGGGCCAGGCTCCGCCTGCCGGGGAAGCCGAATCCGGCGATGTTCCTCCACGCCGCCAAGCTGCTCGAGGTGGAGCCGCAGGACGCCGTCGTCGTCGAGGATGCCGGCTCCGGCGTCGAAGCCGGCCGCCGCGGCAACTTCGGGATGGTCGTGGGACTCGACCGCGGTGAGGGCCACGACCGGCTCAAGGCCCACGGCGCCGACGTCGTCGTCGAGGACATCACCGCCCTGGAGCTGGCCACCCGCACCACCCCGCCCTTCGACCCCGACTGGGTGCTGCGCTACGACGACTTCGACCCGGACCAGGAGCCCACCCGGGAGGCCCTGTGCACCCTGGCCAACGGCTACTGGGGCACACGGGGCTCAGTGCCCGGGACCACCGCGGACTCGCTGCACTACCCGGGCAGCTACATCGCCGGGGTGTTCAACCGCCTCAAGACCAACCTCATGGGCCGCACGGTGGAGACCGAGCACATGGTCAACGTGCCCGACTGGACCTTCATGCTGGTCACCCCGGAGGAGGGGCAGCCGCTGCTGCCGGAGTCCTCCGCGCTGATCGAGTACCGCCAGGAGCTGGACCTGCGCCGCGGACTGCTCTCGCGCACCATGCGGTTCGAGGACGAGCAGGGCCGCAGGACCCGCGTCCACACCCGACAGCTGCAGTCCCTGGCCGGGGTGCAGCTGGCCGCGATCCAGATGACCGTTCTGGCCGAGAACTGGTCCGGCGGGATCGAGGTGCGCTCGATGATCGACGGCAGGGTGGCCAACCGCAACGTCGAGGCCGACCGCCAAC
>JAUNUA010000264.1 GCA_030538435.1 Brachybacterium sp. | reverse complement strand
AGCAACGGCCCGGCTGTGAGGGAGTCCTCACGGCCGGGCCGTCGGGTGGGGTCAGATCACGTCAGTCGCGACGCAGGCGACGGTGGGTGACGCGGTGCGGGCGCGCCGCCTCCTCGCCGAGCCGCTCGATCTTGTTCTTCTCGTAGGCCTCGAAGTTGCCCTCGAACCAGTGCCACGCGGAGGGATTCTCCGCGGTGCCCTCGTAGGCGAGGATGTGGGTCGCCACGCGGTCCAGGAACCAGCGGTCGTGGGAGACGACCACGGCGCAGCCGGGGAAGTTCAGCAGCGCGTTCTCCAGCGACCCGAGGGTCTGGACGTCTAGGTCGTTGGTGGGCTCATCCAGCAGCAACAGGTTCCCGCCCTGCTTCAGGGTCAGCGCCAGGTTCAGCCGGTTGCGCTCGCCGCCGGAGAGCACACCCGCCTTCTTCTGCTGGTCCGGTCCCTTGAACCCGAACTGGGAGACGTAGGCGCGGGAGGGGATCTCCACCTTCCCCACCTCGATCACGTCGCGACCGTCGGAAACGACCTCCCACAGTGACTTCTCCGGGTCGATGTTCTCGCGGTTCTGGTCGACGTAGCTGATCTTGACCGAGGCGCCGATCTTCAGCTCACCGTCATCCAGCGACTCCAGACCCACCAGGGTCTTGAACAGGGTGGTCTTGCCGACGCCGTTCGGGCCGATGACCCCGACGATGCCGTTCGGCGGGAGGGAGAACGACAGCCCGTCGATGAGCACCCGGTCGCCGAAGCCCTTGCTCAGGTCGCTCGCCTCGATCACCTGGTTGCCCAGCCGCGGGCCCGGCGGGATGGCGATCTCCTCGAAGTCGAGCTTGCGGGTCTTCTCCGCCTCCGCGGCCATCTCCTCGTAGCGGGCCAGGCGTGCCTTGGACTTCGCCTGGCGGCCCTTGGCGTTGGACCGCACCCACTCCAGCTCGTCCTTCAGGCGCTTGGCGAGCTTCTGGTCCTTCTTGCCCTGGACCTGCAGGCGCTGCTCCTTCTTCTCCAGGTAGGTGGAGTAGTTGCCCTCGTAGGGGTAGAGGTGGCCGCGGTCGACCTCGGCGATCCACTGGGCGACATGGTCCAGGAAGTAGCGGTCGTGGGTGACGGCGATGACGGCGCCCTCGTAGTCCTGCAGGTGCTTCTCCAGCCACTGCACGCTCTCGGCGTCCAGGTGGTTGGTGGGCTCGTCCAACAGCAGCAGATCCGGCTTCTGCAGCAGCAGCTTGCACAGCGCCACACGGCGCTTCTCGCCGCCGGAGAGGTGGGTGACCATCTCATCGCCGGGCGGGCAGCGCAGGGCGTCCATCGCCTGCTCGAGCTGGGAATCGAGGTCCCAGCCGTTCGCGTTGTCGATATCGGTCTGGAGCGTGCCCATCTCCGCCATAAGCGCGTCGAAGTCGGCGTCGGGCTGGCCCATCTCCTCGCCGATCTCGTTGAAGCGCTGGACCTTCTCGTACAGCTCCCCCATGCCTTCCTGCACGTTCTCCAGGACGGTCTTGGACTCATCCAGCGGAGGCTCCTGCAGCAGGATCCCGACGCTGTACCCGGGGGTGAGGCGGGCCTCGCCGTTGCTGGGCTGGTCCAGGCCCGCCATGATCTTCAGGATCGTCGACTTCCCGGCGCCGTTCGGGCCGACCATGCCGATCTTCGCTCCCGGGTAGAAGCTCATGGTGACGTCATCGAGGATGACCTTGTCGCCCACGGCCTTGCGGGCCTTGTACATGGTGTAGATGAACTCTGCCAACACGTCTCCCTGATCGCACGGATGTCCGCGCGCAACCCTACCCGCTAGGGCCGCGCGGACTCATGTGTCCAGGGCGATGCCGCGATCGGCGAGGATCCGCCGTGCGCTGTCCGACCCGTGCGGAACGTCCTGCCCGTGATCATCGCCGTTGCGGGGCCACAGGTGCGCGTCGATGCCGAGGCCTCGGGCGGCCTCGATGTTCTCCGGCCGGTCGTCGAAGAAGATGACGCTGCCGGGCACCGTGACCCCACCGGTCTCGTGGGCGAGGGCCTGCAGCAGGATCTCGTAGATCTCCGCGTCGGGCTTCACGCAGCCTTCCTCCCCGGAGACGACGGCGAAGTCGAACACCTCGAACCATTCCGCCCGACGCAGCGCCTCCCCGAACGCCGCGGAGGCATTGGACAGCAGCACCAAGCGGTGGCCGGCGCGGGCCAGATCGTGCAGGAGCTCGCGGGAGCGGGCGTCCAGCTGCAGGAAGTAGCGGTCATCGGCCGTCTGCAGTTCCTCCACCTCCTCGGCGGTGAGGTCCTGGACACCGGCCGCGGCGGCGACGCGGGCCCAGTACTCCTCGCGGCTGAGGCGCCCCAGGTCGTAGGCGGTGCGGTGTGCCCACAGGGCGTCACGGATCGCGTCCTGGTCCCCGCCGAGCAGCGCGTGGACGTCCGGGACGGGGTCGTGACCGGCGCTGAGAACGCCGCCGTAGTCCAGCACGATGGTGGGGCGGGCAGGGGTGCGGCGTCGGCGCGCGCGGCTCACGGGGGTCTCCTCGCGGTCGGGGTCGGTGCTCAGGTGTCGCAGCTCGGGAGGGTGGAGGCGTCACCGGTCTCGCCGATGGTGCGGACGGCCTCCAAGGCGTCATCGAAGGTGTCGACGCGCACCACGGCGAGGCCGTCGGGGACGTGGCCGACCACCTGCTCGCAGTTCGCACCGGGGGCCAGGAAGTAGTCGGCGCCCTGGGAGCGGGCACCGACGAGTTTTTGACGGATCCCGCCGATGGGGCCGACGGCACCCTCGCTATCGATCGTGCCGGTACCGGCGATGCTCTGCCCGCCGGTGAGGTCCCCGGGGGTCAGCTCGTCGTAGATGGACAGGGCGAACATGGTGCCGGCGCTGGGGCCGCCGATCCCGTCGACGGTGATGGTCACCTCGATCGGGAAGTCGTACCCGGGCGCCAGCATGATGCCCATGCGGGAGTCACCGTCGACCTGCTCGGTGGGCACCTGGACCTCGAGCGTCTCCCCGTCACGCTCGATCCGCAGCCGCACGTCCTCCCCGGCGGGGGTGGCGGCGGTCGCCCGCTGGTAGGCCTCGATGCTCTCCCGCTCCTTCCCGTCCAGCGCGAGAACCACGTCCCCTGCTTCCAGGGTCCCTTCGGCGGGGGCGTCGTTCTGCACGCCGGCGACGACG
>JAUNUA010000263.1 GCA_030538435.1 Brachybacterium sp. | reverse complement strand
CGGATGAGTACATCGAGCTGGAGCAGATCGACCGCTGCGAGGAGTTCTTCCGCGCGCTGCTGCGCGCCGTCAGCGCCTGAGGGGCGACGCCGGGAGCGTTTCCTTCGCGGTGGGGCCTGACCCCACCAGGCCGGGGCCCATCCGCCGCCTCCGCGGGGCCCCCGTACCCGCGCACGTACCCGTACCCGCGGGTTCCGCGCACCCGCGTGACGGTTTGCGCCGCTTCCCGCGACAGGAAGCGACACATACCGTCACCTCCATCGCCGTAAAGCGGCCGAAGCAGCGCATACCGTCACCTCGATGGGAGCGCGGCGGTCGATGCGGCTCGAACCGTCACGCCGAGTCCGCCCAGGACCACCAGCGGCAGTCCGCGCCCACCGACAGGTCACGCCCGAGCCGGGATCGCGTCACCCGTGGTCATTCGTAGGCGGCGACGAACTGGCTGAGCGTACGGATCTCTCGCGGCGGAGTACCGCCGGCGTTGACGAACTCCTGCCAAAGCCCCTGCGCCTGATCGCTCGTGACGAGGTCTCGCCTGCGAGCCAGCCGGAGCAGGCGCCAGGTCCCGACGCACTCGATCGGGTCCGCCCAGGACATGGCTGCTCGGTCGTCCGTCACGAATATTGCGCGCAGCCTCCGCTTCTGGATCAGCGTGATCGACTCGGCCTCGCCGAGATGCTGCTGCGGATGGTCACCGGGCGAGGCCATCTGCCGGCGCAGCTGTCGGATCGAGACGTGCTCACCAGGGTCGGGAAGGAGCGGCTCTCCCAACAGGCGGTCCGCCGCGTCGACCAAGCCGGGCAGCTCGAGCCGGCGCTCCTTCCTCACGCATTCGGCTCGGATCGATCCCGTCCAGCAGACGTTCCCGCGAAACAGCGGCCCGAGCACGGGGATGAGTCCCGATCGGTGGAAGTTCACGAGGACCGACGTGTCGTGGAAGAACAGCAGGGGCGCGTCGGTCACCGGGAGTCAGCCGATCAGCTCGGCGAGTGCATCGTCGGAGAGCTCCTCGGCGACGGCCGGTTCGTCCACCTCAAGGGAGGTCTCGGGGACACCCAGCATCCACGCGAGCGTCCCCTTGCCGACAGCGCCCTGCGCGATCTGCTCGAGATGCGCCTCCTGGAGCCACGTCGGGAAACGCCTCTCGCCTGCGTCCCGCATGCGTCGGCTGATGGGGTCCCCGATCCTCGCCCCCGTCCAGTGCCGACGCAGAAGCTTCTGCGTGCTCCATGTCAGTACCTCGGCGACCTCTGGTGACGGGACGAGCCCCAGCGCCTTCAACCGCCGTGCCAGAGCATCGGTGGAGATACCCCAGGTCCAGATGAGCTCGGCGGCCTCGGCGGGGCGGATATTTCCCCAGTCGATCCGCTGTAGGAGGGGGGCGGGCAGCAGCAAGTCGGCGGCGAACGCGTTCGCCTCACGCTCTTTGGCCTCGGCGAGGGGAGACCCTGGAACCACACCGTCGTGCCCGAGTGCGAGGTGCCCCAGCTCGTGGGCGAGCGACCAGTTCTCGTGGAACCAGTTGCCGCTCTCGGACAGCAGGATCACGGGCCGCCCCTCGACAAGGAACGAGTAGGCGGTGCTGAGGCCATCGATCCGGATCACGTCGACCTCGATCATCGCCAACCGATCGACGAACGGCCGCACGAAATCGGGATGGAGAAGACGCCGGACCTCTTCGACGTCCGCTGGGAGGTCGGGGTTCGCTCGTACCTGCTCTACCTGTGCATAGGCGAGTCGCACGTCGGCAAGCAGAGCCCGGTCCCCGTCGAGACCTACGACGCTGCGCGCCCCCGTCCCGTGATCGAAGGCGTGCCTCGCAGAGAGCACCAGACGATGAGGATCCGGCGTCCCGGTGATCAGCTCGTGCACATCCGCATTCAGCACCTCAGCGATGGCCGCGAGCTCTACAGCAGCAAAACCCCTTTGATCGCGGAGCGCACGGGAGAGCGCGTCGGGAGTCATCCCGACGCGCTGGGCGAGCTCCTTCTGCTGCATGCCAGCGTCGTGCATCGCCGTGCAGACGCGCCTGCCGATGGTCGTCATACCTCTACGGTACCCCTCAATTGGGATTATCCCAATCGCACTGTGGACAACGCCGCGCCGTGTGCGTCGAAGATCCCCGTCCCGCTCCAGCGCCGAGAGCAGGTTCTGTGCCCGCCCCGAGTCCGGCTGACGACTCACGACTCCCTGGAGTCGGTGGTCCGCTTGCCCTCGACCGTGCCCAACGAGGGGGCGATCCGGGCCGCCACCCGGTCACCTCGGACTCAGGCTGAACCCAGCACCGCGTTCGCGATCAGCAAGTCGAGCCGGCGCACGTCGATGTGCTTGCCAACGGCGATCTTGACCCTGCCCGCGCGCGTCCATAGTTCGATCTCGGCGTTGAAGTCGAGGGTTCCGGCATTCTCCGAGGACCACATGTTGATCGCGGAGTAGGGCAGTGAGTAGATCTCGACCTTCTTGCCGCGGATCCCCTGCGCATCGCGCACAATCAGGCGCTTCGTGGTGAATACCGCTGAGTCGCGGAACGTCTTGTACGCCGCGATTGCGCGCTCCTCGGGCACGAGCAGGGCGGTGACGTCCTCCGGGATGGGGCACTCCTCGACGAAGGTCCACGATGTGATTGCCGATACCGATGCGTCCACCTGACTCTCCTCCACTCCGTTCGCGGCGCCCCAGCGCTGCGATGACGAGGTCAAAGATAGCGTCGGGAGGGATAGAGGAGACCTCGCCGTCTCTATCGGGACGGCCTTGCAGGGAGCGGCGGTTGGGGCCGGGACCGTCACGCCGTCCCGGCACTGCCGCCGCGGCACGTGCACCCGCGTGACGGTTTCGGCCGTATCGCGTGACGGAACACGGCCGAAACCGTCACCTCGATGAGAGCCCCACGGTGGAAGCGGCTCGAACCGTCACATCGACGCCGGTCGCGGGCGCTGTGCCGCGCCAGTCGGACCGGCAAGAGCCGGGCGCCTGGTACCGGTCGGTTCGTCAGTCGCGCCGGGCGCGGCGTCCGGGCTGTCGCGTCGTCGCAGTTCCGACCGCGCCCCGTTCCACGCCTCGGTCATCGGGCTCGACGCCACGCGCCGCCGGCTCGACGCTGCCCTCAGCCTGCTCGACACCCGGCTCAGCGCTGCGCTCGGCCCGTGCAACGCCACGCTCG
>JAUNUA010000262.1 GCA_030538435.1 Brachybacterium sp. | reverse complement strand
TCAGCCGACCGTCACCAGCCCGATCCCGCTGAGTGACTCCCTGACGGTGCGCTCCGAGGCCGCGGCGGCCGTCGGCAGCCTGCTGCTGTCCGCCGGCATGGCCTCCTACCGGGTGAAGTGGGCGATGGCGCGCACCGCCCGGGCACTCGGTCTCGACTCCTTCGTCTCCCTCGTCACCTTCACCGACATCACCGCCACCGCCACGCTGAACGGCCGCTACCGCACCCGCGTCACCCAACCCGAACACGTCGGCGTGGACGTCGACCGGCTCGCCCGCACCCAGCGCTTCGTCGAGACCCTCCCACCGCGCATCACCGCCGCGGAGGTCCACGCCCGGCTGGAGCAGATCACCGCCAGGTCACCCCTCCACTCGCGGGCGGTGAACGCCCTCGCCGCCGGGGTCGCCTGCGCTGCGTTCTCCTTCCTCAACAACGGCGGGCCCGTCGAGATGCTGTGCGTGCTGATCGCCGCGACGCTCGGCCAGGCCGTGCGGCGCACCCTCCAGCTGCGCCACTGGAACCACCTCCTGATCACTCTGATCGCCGGGGTGCTCGCGAGCAGCGTCTACCTGGGAGCTGTCGGTGTGCCGAACGCCCTGGGGTGGATCCCGGCCGGGCACCAGTCCGGGTATGTCGCGGCGGTGCTGTTCCTGGTGCCTGGATTTCCGCTGATCACGGGGCTGCTGGACGTCGTCCGGTCCGACTTCAGCGCCGGGATCGCGCGGCTCGCCTACGCGTCGCTGATGATCCTCGGCGCGGCGGCGAGCATCTGGACGGTGGGTCTGGTCGCGGGGGCCGCGCCGGAGATCGTGCCCACCACGACCCTGCCGTTCGCACTGGAGCTGCCGTTGCGGGCGGCCGCCACGTTCTTCGGGGTCCTCGGCTTCGCGGTCCTGTTCAACTCCCCGTGGCGGATCGCCAGTGTCGCGGCCGCGATCTCGCTGGTCGCGAACTCGCTGCGCTTCACCCTCACCGAGGCCGACGTACCCGTCCAGCTCGCGACCCTCATCGCCACCGTGCTGATCGGTGTCGCCTCCTACGGTGTCGCCCGGACTGCGCATGTTCCCCGGCCCTCACTGTCGGTCCCGGCGGTCGTGATCATGATCCCCGGCTTCACCATCTACTCCGCGTACACCATGATGAACGCGGGCCAGGGGGACACCGCGATCGGCCTGACCGCGGAGGCACTGCAGATCATCCTCGCCGCGGCGCTCGGCCTCGCACTCGCGCACCTGGCCACCTCCCCGAGCTGGCGGCGGGTCGTCCACCCCCGCTGACGCCGTGATCCCGCCCACGTCACCGCATTTCCGCAGGTCGCGCGCACGGAGCAGCGCAGCGCCCCACCTACGCGACGGGGTCGGCCAGTAGCATCGATGCATGGCGCACAAGGATCCCTTCGGTTTCACCGGTCTGACCTACGACGACGTGCTTCTGCTGCCCGGGGAGACCGACGTCGTCCCCAGCGACGCCGATACCACCTCCCGGTTGACCCGCGAGATCGAGCTGAAGATCCCGCTGGCCTCCGCCGCCATGGATACCGTGACCGAATCGCGGATGGCGATCGCGATGGCCCGCCACGGCGGCGTCGGCATCCTCCACCGGAACCTCTCCATCGAGGACCAAGCCCACCAGGTGGACATGGTCAAGCGCACCCAGTCCGGTCGCATCACCAACCCCGTCACCATCGGCGCCGAGGCCACTCTCGAGGAGTTCGACGAACTGTGCGGGGAGTACCGCGTCTCCGGGCTGCCCGTGGTCGGCGCTGACCGCACGCTGCTGGGCATCTGCACCAACCGCGACCTGCGCTTCACCCCGGTTGCGGAGTGGGCCACCACCAAGGTGCGCGACGTGATGACCACCGAGCTGTTCACCGCCCCGGAGGATGTGTCCTCCGACGAGGCAACGGCGATGCTGCGCCGCAACAAGCGCGAGCGCTTGCCGCTCGTGGACGGGCAGGGCCGCCTGACCGGGCTGATCACGGTGAAGGACTTCGTGAAGTCCGAGCAGTTCCCGAACGCCACCAAGGATGGGCAGGGACGGCTGCTGGTCGGCGCGGGCGTCGGCTTCTACGGCGACTCGATCGAGCGCGCCGGGGCGCTGCGCGACGCCGGCGTGGATGTCTTGGTGGTCGACACCGCCAACGGTCATGCGCGTCTGGCCACCGAGATGATCGGCCGGATCACATCAGATCCGTACTTCTCCGGAGTGCAGGTGATCGGCGGGAACGTCGCCACCCGCGCGGGCGCCCAGGCCCTCGTGGACGCGGGGGCGGACGCGGTGAAGGTGGGCGTGGGACCCGGGTCGATCTGCACCACCCGTGTCGTTGCGGGGGTCGGCGTCCCCCAGGTCACCGCGATCTACGAGGCGTCCAAGGCCTGCGGTCCCGCCGGAGTGCCGCTGATCGGCGACGGGGGACTGCAGTACTCCGGGGACATCGCCAAAGCCCTCGTGGCGGGGGCTGACACCGTCATGGTCGGGTCGCTGCTCGCCGGGACGGAGGAATCGCCGGGGGAGATCGTGCTGGTCGGCGGTAAGCAGTTCAAGTCCTACCGGGGCATGGGCTCGCTGGGGGCGATGGCCTCCCGGGGCAAGAAGTCCTTCTCGAAGGACCGGTACTTCCAGGCCGACGTCGAGGGGGACGACAAGATCGTGCCGGAGGGGATCGAGGGCCGGGTGGCGTACAAGGGCCAGCTGGGCGGAGTGGTCCATCAGCTGATCGGCGGGCTCCATCAGTCGATGTTCTACGTCGGCGCGCACGACATCGGCGAGTTGAAGGACAAGGGGCAGTTCGTGCGGATCACCTCCGCCGGGCTGAAGGAGTCCCACCCGCACGACATGGCCGCGATCATGGAGGCGCCGAACTACCAGGCGCGCTGACCTCGTCCCGTCTCTTTCCCTGTGCACATCGGGGACGCCGGACGCCCAAGAGGACTACGGTGGACCACGTCAGGTCGCCGGGGTGGTTCCTGACGAACGTCCGACCCGGCGTTTTGGTCGCGAACATCCGGGATGGTCTCGGAGCGCAGCAGGTCACGGATCGAGAAGGGATGTCGGCGATGAGTCACCCAGTACCCGGGGGCACAGGCCCCACGGACGGCAACGGACAGGACCCCTACGGTTCCGGCGGCGACGTGAACGGCTCGGATCGCCCGGGCGACGGGTACGGCGCCAACCCCTCGGGCGACACGTACAG
>JAUNUA010000261.1 GCA_030538435.1 Brachybacterium sp. | reverse complement strand
AGCGGACGGGAATCTCCTGGCATGAGCACGAGCGCCCCCGCCCCCATCGCCTCCCCCGCGACCCTCACCCTCGCCGCGGAGAGCGCCACCCTCGATGCGGCGGCCCTCACCACCGGTGCATTCGTGACCGCGCGCCGGGTTGCCGGGCGCGGACGCCGGGCGCTTGGCGCGCTGCGTGTGATGCTGCCGGTGGTGGCGTTCGGTGCCTCCAGCTTCTCGACGTTCCTGCTGGACACGGCGCTATTCATGGCGCTCACAGCGATGGGGCTGCCGAGTTGGGCGGCGCTGCCGGCCGCGCGGGCCGTCAGTTGCACGGCGAACTTCACCATCAACCGCCACGTCGTGTTCGGCGGCGGAGACCGCGCACCGCTCGGGCGGGCGGCGCTGCAGTACGCGGTGGTGTCCGCGACCGTGCTGACGGGAGCGACGTCCCTGCTGGAGCTGTTCACGGCGGTGGGCCTGCCGACCCTGGTCGCGAAGGTCTCCGCGGATTTCCTGATGTTCTTCGTCAGCTTCACCGCGCAGCGCCTGATCGTCTTCCGCGCGCGGGCGTGACGGGAGGCCGGTGGAGGCGGTGCCTCGGCGTGGATCGAGGGAGCGGCTACGGGGTGCGAGCGTGAGGCGGACGGTGGCAGCCGGGCCCACAATGCCTGTCCGAGAGCCGTGCCGCTATGACCCTCAGGCTCGCCCGTCGTGCTCCAAGACGCGGATCGCCAGCTGCACCCGGTTGGTGACGTGCAGCTTGTCGAACAGCCGCCCGATATGGGTCTTCACCGTCGGCAGGCTGAGGTACAGCTCCGCGCAGATCTCGGCGTTCGTGCGACCGCGGGCCACAGCCTGGCCGACTTCCCACTCGCGCTCGGTCACCCCGGAGGGCGGCGCCGATTCGTGGGGTCGCGCACCCGGACTCGATGCCTCACCACCGGTGCCCGACGCATCCAGACCGCCGCGGGTGTCCCCGCCGCTCGCGACGTCGGGGCTCGCCCCGTCACCGGGGTCACCGTCGCCCTCATCCCCGCGAGCCGCGATCCGCACCAGGCGGTCCAGGACCGCCGGTGAGAAGCGCGCCGTCCCGGCCGCCGCGTCGCACACCGCCGCGACCACCTCCTGCGGCGGCGCATCCTTCAGCAGGAACGAGTCCGCGCCTGCGCGCAGCGCCTGGACCAGCAGATCATCGGCGTCGAAGGCGGTCAGCACCACCACGCGAGCCCGCGCTCCGTCCGCGCGCAGCTGCGCTGTCGCCTCGATCCCGGTCATCCGCGGCATCCGCAGATCCATCAGCACCACGTCCGGGTCGAGTGCCTGAACCTGGGCGATCGCCTCCGCCCCATCGGCCGCTTCCCCGACCACCGCGATGCCCTGCGCGCCGTCGATCATCAGCCGCAGCCCGGATCGCATCAGGCCCTCGTCGTCCACCAGCAGGACCCGCACCGCGGCATCGCCGCCGGACCCCGACCCGCCTTCTGGCCGGCCCGCTGGTCCGCCTGCTGCTCCCGCCCCGGTCATCGTTTCCACGGGATCCGCACCTCCACCTCGAACACGTCGCCATCATCCTCGATCCCCGCCGCAGTCCGCGCCACCGCTTCCCCTCCCACCAGGCGAGCGCGCTCCTGGACGCCGACCAGACCGAATCCCGTGCCGCGCCCCCCGGCAGCAGATACCGGCGCGGCGACGGGATTGCGGGCCAGCAGGATCAGGTCCTCCCCGCGACGCTCGAAGATCAGGGTCAGCGGCGCATCCGGGGCGTGACGTCGGGCGTTGGCGACCAGCTCCCCGAGCATCCGCTGCAGTGCCACGACCGTGGATCTCGGCGCTTGCTGCAGTGCTTCCTCCACGGCGCGGTCGCGGTGCAGCTCGATCCGCATCCCCTCGGCCCGCGCCTGCGCGATCAGCTCGTCGACGGTGGAGAGCGTGGGCAGCGGCTCCGCGCTGTCCGCGCCGGTGCTGCTGCGCAGGGTCACCAGGACCTCCCGCAGCTCGGCGCTCGCGGTGCCTGCGGCGTCCCGCAGCGTCGCGGCGGTGGATCGCACCTGGTCGGGTGGGAGGTCCTCGCGGTAGGCGAGCGCCCCGGCGTACATCGCGATCAGAGACAAGTGGTGGGAGAGGCTGTCGTGCATGTCCCGGGCGATGGCGGTGCGCTCGTCCGCCCGCGTACGGGCAATGGCCGCATCCTGTTCGGCCCGCAGGGCAGCGGCCTCACGGACGGTGGCGGCGCGCTCCCGCTCCGCTGCCTCCTTCTCCCGCTGCACCGCGCGACGTTCGCGCTGCGCGGTATCGGCCTGCTCGCGCAGAGAGTCCAACAGGGCCGCGCGGGTGCCGCGCACGCGCCCCCACATGAGAATCGCGAAGGTGAGGATCGGCACCAACGCCAGTTGCCACGTCTCGTCGACCGACCACCCGGACACGCTCACCCAGACCGCCATCTGCACCGCGCCGCCCAGCAGCACCAGCAGCATCGCCGCGATCTCGGCCGCCAGGTCGCGTCGCGCGCCGATCCGCACCAGCGCCACCAGCGCGGCGGGCGAGCCGAAGGCGGAGAAGCCCAGCAGCGGGGCGAGCACCAGGTTCGCGCGGCCTCGCCGGCGCAGCGGCACGACGAGGCCGACGGCCACCAGCCCCAGCAGCAGGTCCGCGAGCAGCATCGCCAGCAGGGGCCCGGGCGGTGCGTCGTCGTACTCGATGAGGACCCCGCCGAAGGTGACCGTCCAGATGAGGGCGCCGAGAAGCAGGCAGGTGAGGACGAGGGCGACCGCCCCGAGGATCGACCCCGGGCGGCCGATCCCTGGGCGCCCGGTCTCCGGGTGGCCCGTCCCCGCGAGGTCCGTGCGGGGTGCCTCGGCGACTGTCGCCTGATCGGAAGTCATCACGCGGTTATCGTACGAAGAGGGCCGGGCCGGAGGATCGGCCGAACGGGTGACCTCCCCAGCCCCGTCGTGCACGCGGTTTTTCCGGCGCCGCGGGCGTGGCGTGAGCCGAAAGTATGATCCCCGCGGATGGTACGCGCGGACGATCCGCTGAGGGCCCGCGCCGACGGAGACTGCTCCCATGACGACGTCCCGCTCACCCCGACCCCACCCCCTGGCCCCGTCCGCGGCAGCCACTCCCGGCACGCTCGCCACGACCACCGCCTCCGCCACCGCCGGCGTAGGCACCGCGAGGAGCGGAGGCTCCAGTGCCGCCCCGGGAGCGGCCCTGCCCTACCACCGCCTCGCCCACCTGACCCGGGCGAGCA
>JAUNUA010000010.1:23256-23617 GCA_030538435.1 Brachybacterium sp. | reverse complement strand
CGGGCCTCGCTCACCGGATGACCCGGTCCCAGTGGGAGCACCCGGAGGCGGTCGCGGAGTTCGACGCCGCCGTGCGCTGGTATGACGAGCAGGAACCCGAAATCGGCCTTGCACTGATCGACCGCGCGCGACAAGCCCGGAAAAACCTCGACCCGTGGCCGAACGCCGCACCACCATTCGCTATCGCTGACGACGGCACCGTTATCCGCAGCAAGGCTATTCGCGGATACCCGTACCGCATCGTCTACACGGTGGAGCCGGACACGATCCTGATCCTCGCTTACGCCCACGAACGCCAAGAGCCGGGCTACTGGCTCCGCCGACTGAACGACTGAGCAGCACTGCGGCGTCACCGAAACCG
>JAUNUA010000010.1:10390-23246 GCA_030538435.1 Brachybacterium sp. | reverse complement strand
CAAGCGCCACGAGCTACCGATTCACCGGAACCGCGCAGACGCGCACGATTACAGGTGACTGCGTTGTGCAGGACCCTCCGTTAGCCGAGGCCGTTTCACTCCCCCTCTAGATCGTCCTCTCCCGCTGCCGGGGCATCGGCGGGCTCATCGTCGTCGAAGACGTCGATGCTCCCGGAGTAGTTCGCCACCCACACGCGATCCTGGGTCGGTTCGTAGGTGACACCGATAGGGAGATGGCCGACGTTCTCGCGCTGCAGTTCCTCGAGAGTCTCGGCGTCGAACTTGGAGACGGTGTCTTCGTAGTAGTTCACGATGTACAGCGCCGTGCCGTCCTCGGAGATCGCCATGGTGCGCGGCTCCCTGCCGGTAGCGGCAGAGTCGATGACCTCACCCGTCGCGGGGTCCAGAACAACCAGGCGATCCGATCCCGCCTCCGTCAGGTACATGCGCGTGGCGTCCGGGGAGAGCACCAGGTGGCGCGGCTTGCGGCCGGTGCGCAGCACCAGCTCACTGGTGCCCTCGACCAGATCCACCCGGTACAGCTCATCGGCGTACATCGCCGCCACGTAGGCGGTGCGGTTGTCCGGCAGGATGACGCTGCCGCGCGGGGCGTTGTCCACGGCGATGGTGCGGACCTCCTCCCCGCTCTCGAGGTCCACCACCGACACGTTGCGATCGCACCAGTTGGACACCAGCGCCGTCGTGCCGTCCGGTGATAGCGCCACGTACTTCGGGACGCGCCCCACCTCGATCACCTGGTCCCAGTCGCCGTCCTCGACGCTGTAGCGAAACAGCGCCGACTTCCCGATGCCCTCCCCTGCCTCGCATGCATCGGTGCCGGGGGCCCCGCCACCCGGGCCCTGCAGGGAGTACTGGGAGACGTAGGCATGCGTGCCGTCGGCCGTCCAGGCGGCCTCCACCGGAGCCCCCTGCGAGGAGCCCGCACGGTCGGCGGGGAACCCGAAGTCGGTGAGGTCCAGGCGGTCATCCACGGTGTCAGTGAGCTCCAGCGTGTCCGCGTCGTACACCGTGGCGGTGTGCTGGTAGATCATGTTGTTGGCGATCACGGTGCCCGACGGGCTGGCCACCACCGACTTCGGGGTGATGTCCCCGGTGATGCGTTCTCGGTGCTCCATGGTGGTGGAGTTCGACGGTGCGGCTGCAGCTTCCGTCGCGCCACCCCCGTCGGACGGTCCCGGTGCCGGGGTGTCGTCCGCCGCGGTCGCGGTTGCCGGTGGCGGCTGGTCCCCCGCCTCTGTGCCGCCGGACGAGCGAAATGCCCCCAGCGCCCAGATTCCCGCGATCACCACCAAGGCCAGGACGACGATCGCGGCGATGGCTGTGGTGGCCGTGGCCGCACGAGGCGTCCTGCCACCTCGCCGGTCGGTGTGCTTCCCCCGCATGATTCTCCTGTCCGCCCGGGGTCAGGTGAGGCCGCCCCTCGCGGACCCACCCCCGTGCTCCGTCCACTCGTGGTTCGCCTCCGGCGGACGGGGCTCATCGTCACCCCCGACCGTGGCCCCTTCGAACTGCGAGCGGTACAGCTCAGCGTACGCCCCGCCGGTATCCAGGAGCTGTTCATGCGTGCCCTGTTCGACGATGTCGCCGTGCTCCATCACCAGGATCAGGTCCGCGTCGCGGATGGTGGACAGGCGGTGGGCGATCACAAAGGAGGTGCGGCCCTCCCGCAGCCGATTCATGGCCTCCTGGACGAGCACCTCGGTGCGGGTGTCGACGCTCGAGGTGGCTTCGTCCAGGATCAGCAGGCTGGGACGTGCGAGGAAGGCCCGTGCGATGGTCAGCAGCTGCTTCTCCCCGGCGGAGAGATTCGACCCCTCGTCGTCGACGACGGTGTCGTAGCCGTCCGGGAGCTGCCGCACGAAGTCGTCGACGTGGGTGGCGCGGGCCGCGTCCAGCACCTCCGCGTCGGTGGCGTCGAGCCGGCCGTAGCGGATGTTGTCCCGGATGGTGCCTTCGAACAGCCAGGTGTCCTGGAGGACCATGCCGGTGCGGCGGCGCAGCTGGGTGCGCGTGAGGTCACGGATGTCGACGCCGTCGATGGTGATGCGGCCCCCGTCGATCTCGTAGAACCGCATCACCAGGTTCACCAGGGTGGTCTTGCCGGCACCGGTGGGGCCGACGATGGCGACGGTGTGCCCGGGGTCCGCGACGAGCGACAGGTCGGTGATGAGGTCCTGTCCGGGCCGGTAGGAGAAGCGGACGTGCTCGAACTCGACTCGGCCCTCGCGGATGCGTCCGGCGGCCTCGTCCGTGATGTCGTCGGGGGTCTCCGGCTGCTGCTCGTCCTCGTCGAGGATCTCGAAGACCCGCTCGGCGCTGGCCACCCCGGACTGCAGCATTGTGGCCATCCCGGCGACCTGGCTGAGGGGTTGGGTGAACTGGCGGGAGTACTGGATGAACGCCTGGACGTCACCGAGCGTGATGGCCCCGGAGAGAACCTTCAGACCGCCGACGATCGCGACCGCCACGTAGGACAGGTTCCCGAGGAACATCATGAGCGGCATCATCAGGGAGGACACGAACTGCGCGCCGAACGACGCCCGGTACATCTCCCGGTTGCGCTCCTCGAACTGGGCGGAGACCTCCCTGCGCCGGCCGAAGACGTTGACGAGGTCGTGACCGGTGTAGGCCTCCTCGACCTCGCCGTTGACCTTGCCGGTCGCGTCCCACTGCTGCTGGAACAGCCGCTGCGAGCGCTTGCCGACGATGGTCGTGACAACGAGCGCGGCGGGGATGATCGCGAGGGCGATCAGCGCCAGCTGCCAGGAGATCGTCACCATCATCACCATCACGCCGATCAGCATGAGGATCGAGTTCACGAGGCCCGTCAGGGTGTTGATGAGGGTGTTCTGGATGTTGTCGATGTCGTTGGTGACGCGAGAGAGGATCTCCCCCCGCTTGGTGCGGTCGAAGTAGGCCAGCGGCAGGCGATGCAGCTTCTCCTCGACGTCCCGGCGCAACCGGTAGATCATCCGGAAGATGATGCGGTTCAGGAACAGTCCCTGCAGCCAGGTGAACAGGGCCGCGACCACGTACAGGCCGATCGCGAGCAGCAGCACGCGGTGCAGCTGCTCGAAGTCGATGCCCTCCCCGGGGGTGATGGTCATCCGGGCGAGCATGTCGGCGATCTCGTCCTGCCCGGAGGCGCGCGCCTCCTCGACCGCCTGCTCGGGAGTGGTGCCGGGGTCGAGGTTCCGGGAGATGAGGCCGGAGAAGATGATGTCGGTGGCCCAGCCGAGGATGCGGGGGCCGACGACGTTCAGCGACACCCCGATCACGCCCAGCAGCACACCGAAGATCACCGAGGTGCGTTCGGGGGCCATCTCCCGCAGAAGGCGTTTCGCCGATGGTCCGAAGCTGCGGGCTTTCTGTCCGGGCCGCAGTCCCCGGTCGGCGTCCTTCTCCGCGGCGATCTCCGCGGCCTCGCCGGCTTCGTCCCCGGCGACGGGGACGGTGGTTTCCGTGGTGTCCTCGCGGCGACGGCGGGTCATGCGACCTCCTCCTCGGCGCCCTGGGAGCTGATGATCTGCTGGTAGGTCTCGTTGGTGCGGGACAGCTCCTCGTGGGTGCCGCGCCCGACGAGGCGGCCGTGGTCGAGCACCAGGATCAGGTCCGCTCCGGTAATGGTGGAGACGCGCTGGGCGACGATCACGACGAGTGCGTCCCGGGTTTCCGGCCGCAGGGCCTGCCGCAGGCGTGCGTCGGTGGTGAGATCCAGGGCGCTGAAGGAGTCGTCGAACAGGTAGATATCGGGGCGGGCGGCGAGCGCCCGGGCGATGCACAGGCGCTGCCGCTGCCCGCCGGAGACGTTGGTGCCGCCCTGGGCGATCGCGGAATCCAGCTCCTCGGGCATCGCGGCGACGAAGTCACGACCCTGAGCGATCGTCAGGGCGTGCCACAGCTCCTGGTCGGTGGCCTGGGGCTGCCCGAACCGCAGGTTGCTGGCGACGGTCCCGGAGAACAGGTAGGGCTTCTGGGGGACGATCCCGATGGATTCCCACAGCACTTCGGGTTCGAGCTCGCGGACGTCGACACCGTCGACCAGGACTCGCCCGGAGGTGACGTCCATGGAGCGCGGGATGAGGTTCAGCAGGGTGGTCTTCCCGGCGCCGGTGCCGCCGATGATCGCCACGGTCTGTCCGGGTGAAGCCTCGAAGGAGATGTCCTGCAGGACGGGTTTCTCGGCGCCCGGGTAGGTGAAGGTGACGTCCTCGAACCGCAGGGTGCCGCGCCCGGCGGTATCGGTGCGCCGGGCGGTCGCGAGGTCGACGCTGGTCTCGGTGTCCAGGACCTCCTGGATGCGGTCGGCGGAGACCATGGCGCGCGGGATCATCATGGTCATGAAGGTCGCCATCATCACGGCGATGAGGATCTGGATCAGGTAGGCGATGAACGCGGTGATCGAGCCGACCTGCATCTGGCCGCTCTCCACGCGCGGCGCGGCGAACCACAGCACCAGCACGCTGGAGACGTTCAGCATGAACATGATGATCGGGTTGATGAGGATCATCAGCAGGCCCACCCGACGGTTGGTGTCGGTCAGCAGCGCGTTGATGTCCTCGTAGCGGGCGCGCTCATAGTCCTCGCGGGTGAAAGCGCGCAGCACCCGGATCCCGGTGATCTGCTCGCGCAGCACCAGGTTGATCCGATCGATCCGTTCCTGCATCACGCGGAACAGCGGCGCTGCCTTCAGGATGAGGATGCCGACGGCGACCAGCATCGTCGGCACCATCACGGCGATCAGCCAGGCGAGACCGGCCTCCTGGCGCAGCGCCAGCGCGATCCCACCGGCAGCGGTGACGGGCGCCTGCACCAGCATGTTCAGCGAGAAGAAGGTGAGCATCTGCACCTGCTGCACGTCGTTCGTGGAGCGGGTGATGAGGGTGGGGGTGCCGAAGCGGTGCATCTCCTGACTGGAGTAGGTGGCAACCTGGTCGAACACGGCCGAGCGCAGGTCGCGACCCACCTGCATCGCGGACCGGGCGGAGCAGTAGTTCGCCACCACGATCGCCAGGATGTTCCCGAAAGTCACCACCAGCATCCAGAAGCCGAGCCGCCAGATCTCGTCGATGTTCCCGGCGGCGATGCCGTCATCGATGATGTCGGCGTTGATCGTGGGCAGATACAGCAGCGCGAGCACACCGAACGCCTGGAACACGACGACCAGCAGCACCCACAGCCGGTAGGGCCGCAGGTGCCGCAGCACGAGGCGAAGCAGAGTCACGGAGGGTCCTTCGTGGGCGCGGGATCGGCGGGGCCGGCGATGTCCAGCCCCGGGAGACGACGTTCCGCGAGCCTACTCGGCGGCAGGGACATACGAGTCGACCGGGGGCTCGGTCAGCGCCCCGGACTCCCGGCACCCGGCCTGCGGCACGCTGCTGCCGTCACAGCGTGCGTGCGGGCGGCGTCGGTACGGTGGCGGGGTGAGTCGCCAGATGCAGAAGATCGTCGTCCTGCTGTTCGCCCTGGCCCTGGTGATCCCGATGGGGGCCGTGGGTCTTGCCAACGTGTTCGGTCAGGGCGAGGAACCGGATGCGCCGCCGGTGACCCAGGAGGAGGATCCGCGGCCCGAGGTCGATCCGGAGGATCAGCCGACGCCGACGGCCACGGAGGTCCCGGAGCGGCCGGGGGCGATGGATGAGCAGTCCGCGGCCGGGGCCGAGGCGACGCTTGAGCACGTGCTGGCGTCCTACCCGTACATGATGGCGACCGGGGACGTGGAGCCGTGGACCGCCTCGATGGCGGAGGACTGCGAGGTGTGCGTGCAGTTCGTGGCGAACGCGCAGCTGCTCCACGAGCAGGGAGGCTACCTGGTGGGCGGCGAGTTCGATGTGCGGGAGACGACCTTCGAGGGTGAAGGGGACCCGCCGACGAGCGGCGCCGTCACCGCAGATTTCCTCGAGGCGGAAGCGCAGCTGGTGGATGACCCGACGCGTGAGGCGCACCAGCTGGACGCCGTCGAGGGTGTGCTGGAGGCACAGATGGTCTGGGACACCGACCGCGAGCGCTGGGTGATCCAGGACATGCAGATGCAGCTGCCGGAGCAGCCGGACGGTGACGGCTGAGCCCTCACGGAACGCGGTAGCAGAACAGCTCCGTGCGATAGGGCACGCCGACGACGGCACCGGGGGCGTGCTCGAGGTGCTCGTGCAGGTACCAGTCGAGGTTCGCAAGGACCCGCTGGCGGCGCTCCTCGGAAGCGGTGATGACATAACTGCGGGTGCGGGCCAGGTCGATCACGTCCCCGCTCGGCATCGGATCCTCCCAGCTGTGCACCCCGCGATGCGTGAGCTCGAGTCCGGGCCCGACGGTGGGCATGAAGTCCTCACGGAGGATGTCCCCGGCGTGCATGATCCGCGAGAGCCGGTGCACCCAGGGGATGCTCACGTCCAGCACGTTCCACACCAGGGCGAGGGTCCCGCCGGGGGTGAGCAGCCGAGTGATCTCGGCGGACGCCTCCTCGGCGTCGAACCAGTGCCAGGCCTGGGCGACGGTGACCAGCTCGGCGCTGCCGGTCGGTAGACCGGTGGTCTCAGCAGGAGCGACGTGCGTGCTGAAGCGGGGGTTCGTGGGGTCCCGCCGGCGGGCGGCGTCCAGCATCGCGGCGCTGGTGTCGACGGCGGTGACCTCGCACCCGCGGTCGACCAGCGCCCAGGAGAGTTTCCCGGTGCCGGCCCCCAGGTCCACCGCGCGGATCAGCGTGCCATCCGGCGGCGAGGCCAGGTGATCGAAGATCCCGGTGAGGACGACGGGCGGGTAGCCGGGGCGCAGACGGTCGTAGTCCTCGCCCTGGTCGGCGAAAGCCGCGGCAAGGGTGCGCTTCCGCTCGACGCTGCCGAACCGCGGCTCGTCCCGGCCGGAGACCGGCGGGACCGGCGGGTGCTGGGGGTCGCTCACGGCGCCCATCGTCGCATCACGCCATGCGGAGCGCCGCCGGACGATCGTCCCTTGCCTCCCTCGGCTTCCCACTCAAGGATGGACAGTAGACGAGGTTTCCCGCGCTGAGCCCGCGGGAGCCATGATTCTCAAGGAGGAGACCAGCCATGACACGCACCATCGTCGTGACCGGAGCCGCGTCCGGCATCGGCAAAGCAACCGCCGAACGCCTCAGCGCCGACGGTGACCGAGTGATGGGCATCGACCTGACCGGCAGCGACATCGATGCAGACCTGTCCACCCCCGATGGTCGCACCGCGGCGGTGGAGCAGATCCGACAGACAGCGGATGGGCAGATCGACGCGGTCGTCGCGTGCGCGGGCATCGCCGCTCCCATCGCCAAGACCGTCAGCGTGAACTACTTCGGGGTGGTGGAGCTGGTGGAGGCGCTGCAGCCGAGCCTCGCCGCCTCCGAGGCGCCGCGCGTCGCGATCACCTCGTCGTTCTCCTCCCTGCAGCCGGCCTCCGAAGACCTGGTGCAGGCGATGATTGACGGGGACGAGGAGCGGGCGGTGGCGATCGGCCGCGAGTACGAGGAGAAGGGGCCGGAGGCAGGTTTCGTGAACTACTCCTCCTCGAAGCAGGCTGTCTCGCGGTGGATCCGGGCGGTGGGGCCGACGTCCGAGTGGGCGGGCGCCGGGATCGCGCTGAACGCCGTCGGCCCCGGGGTCGTCGTCACCCCGATGACGGCGGATCTGATCCGCGATGCCCGCGAGATGCTGGATGCGCAACTGCCTATGCCGCTGAACGGTCACGCCTCCCCGGAGGCGATCGCGGCGGTGCTTGCGTTCCTGGTCAGCGAGGAGAACACCCATATGACGGGGCAGACCATCTACGTCGACGGCGGCGCGGAGTCCCTGCTGCGCGGGCCGGACATCATCACGCCGATGCCCCCGGTCGGCGGCGATGCCCCGCCCGAGCCGGTGTCCGACCCCACCGCGTGAGAGGCACGGTGGCTGTCGCCGCTCCTGACGGCGCTCACCGCTCCCCGCGGTGGGCGACCCAGGAGCGGTGCAGCCCCGCGTAGATGCCGCCGTCGAGGTCCACCAGCTCCGCGTGGGTGCCGTGCTCGACCAGGTACCCGTCATCCAGCACGAGGATCTGGTCGGCGCGCTCGGCGGTCGAGAGGCGGTGGGCGATGGTGATGGTGGTGCGGCCGCGCGCCAGGCCCTCGATGGCCTGCTGCAGGCGGACGTCGGCGGCGGGGTCGACGGCGCTCGTCGCCTCGTCGAGCACGATCACGTCCGGGTCGGCGAGGTAGGCGCGGGCCAGCGAGATCAACTGGCGCTCCCCGGCGCTGAGGGATTCCCCGCGCTGCCCGACCTTCGTCTGCAGGCCCGACGGGAGACCGGCCAGCCACTCCCCCAGCCCGAGCTCCTCGATCGCCTGGTGCATGTCCTCCTCGGTGGCGTCCGGCTTTCCGTACAGGAGGTTCCCCGCGATGGTGGTGTCGAACAGGAACCCCTCCTGCGGGACCATCACCACCCGGTCCCTCAGTGACGCGTAGGGCACGACGTCCAGGGGCACCCCGCCCACGCGCACCTGGCCCGACAGGGGGTCCATCATGCGGGTCAGCAGTTTCGCGAGGGTGGTCTTCCCCGAGCCGGTCTCGCCGACGATCGCGATGTGGCTGCGTGCCGGCAGCGCGACGTCGATGCCGTGGAGGATCTCCGGTCCGCCCGGGTAGGCGTAGCTGACGGCATCGACCCGTACATCCAGCAGCCCGTCCGGCAGGTCGGTGGCGCCGGGGACCGGCTCCCCGCGGCGGCCGGTGCGGGGGTCGATCGCGCCACCGGGGTCGGCGACGTCCGCGGGCGTGTCCAGCACCCCGAGCACGCGCCGCCACCCGGCGATCGCGTTTTGCGCCTCGGAGAGCATCTCGATCCCCATTCGCACGGGCTGGCTGAACAGGGAGACCAGGAAGACGAAGGCGATCAGCTGGCCGGCGCTCAGCATCCCGGGGTCGAAGCCCAGCATCCCCACTCCGAGATACACCCCGACTACGACGACCACGCCGGTGGCGAGGCCATCGGCGGTCTCGGCCAGCAGGAACGACGCGGTCTGGGGGCGCAGCACCGAGAACTGGCGGGAGCGGACGTCGTCGATCCGCTCAGCGTTGCGCTCGCGGGTGCGCTCGGTGACGCCGTAGGCGCGCAGGGTCGCCGAGCCCACCAGGGACTCCGAGACGGAGCCGAGCATGCTGCCCACGGCCGTGCGGACGGTCTGGTAGCGGCGGCGGATGTGCTTCTGCAGCCAGGCCATCAGGAAGAACACCGGCAGGTAGGCGAGCCACACCACGATCGCCAGCGGCCAGGAGAAGACGAGCATGACCCCGGTGGCCAGCACCACCTGCAGGCCCATCACCACCAGCATGATCCCGCCGAAGGACATGAACTGGCTGACGGTGTCGACGTCGCTGGTGACGCGGGAGACGAGCGCGCCGCGCTGCTCGGTGCCCTGGGTCAGCAGGGACAGGTCGTGGATGTGGCGGAAGGCGCGTTCGCGCAGTCGGGCCAGTGCCGTCTCCGCCATCCGGAACAGCCGGCGGTTCATCAGGACGTTCGCGGTGGCGGTGACGACGAGGACGGCGGAGGCGACACCGACGGCGGTCGCGATGAGCGGCAGGTCGGGGGCATCGGGGGCGATGATGCCGTCATCCAGGATCTGTTGGACGGCGATCGGGACGACCACCTTGCCGGAGGTCGCGACAACGGCGAGCAGCAGTGTGATCCACAGGCCGGTGAGGACCTCGGGGGTCAGCGCCAGGCCGCGGCGGATGGTGCGGATCGCGCCTTCGTCGTTCTCGACGCCCGAGGCGAGAACGGAGGACTCTCTGCGGGTGTCCTTGTCCGCGGTGGACGTGCGGGTGGTGGAGGTGCTCATCGCTGGTCCTCCCGCTCCGGGTCCGCTTCGAGCAGGCCCTCGGCGATGGCGGCCTCGTCGTAGGCGTCGACGAGTCCGCGGTAGTCCTCGCTGGTGGCGCGCAGTTCCCCGTGGGTGCCCTGGGCGCGGACGCGGCCACGCTGGAGGAACACGACCTGGTCGGCGATGGCGATGGTGGACTTTCGGTAGGCGACGACCAGCAGGGTGGAGTCGGTCATCTCGGCGCGGATGCCGTCGAGGATCGCGAGCTCCACGCTGGGATCGGTGGCACTGGTGGCGTCGTCCAGGATCAGCAGGCGTGGCCGGCGCACAAGCGCTCGGGCGAGGGCGATGCGCTGGCGCTGCCCGCCGGAAAGGGTCCCGCCGCGCTCCCCGAGGACGGTGTCCAGGCCGTCGGGCAGGGCGTCGACGAACTGCTCGGCTTGGGCGACGCGCAACGCCCACCGGATCCGCTCCTCGTCGAAGTCCTCCCCCAGGGTGACGTTCTCCCGCACGGTGTCGTCGAAGACGAAGGCCTGCTGCAGGACGAGGGCGACGTCACTGGTCAGCGCGTCGGCCGTGAGGTCTCGCAGGTCGGCGCCGTCCAGGCGCACGGACCCGTCGGTGGGGTCGGCGAGGCGGGCGGCGAGCAGCGCCAGGGTGCTCTTCCCCGACCCCGTGGAGCCGACGACGGCGAGGACCCGGGAGCCCTCCGCCGGGTCGGCGACCAGGTCGATGTGGTGCAGCGCGGGGGTGAGGGTCGCGCCGGCGCCCTCGGTGAGGTCGCTGTCGGTGGAGGTGAGTATCCCGGCGTCGGCGCCGGCGAGCTCCGAGGGCTCGTCGCGGTAGGCGAAGGAGACGTCCCGGAATTCGAGGCGCCCGGGCCCGTCGGGCAGGGGATGCTCGCCGTAGGTCTGGCGGTCGCGGGCATCGAGGATGCGCTGGACGCGGGCGCCGCCGACGACGGTGCGGGAGAGGTCCCCGAGCACCCAGCCGAAGGAGCGGATCGGGAGGGCCATCAGGGTGAAGAGGTAGGCGACCTCGACGACCTGGCCGGTGGTCATGTGGCCCTCGCTGATCCTCCAGGCTCCGAGCAGCGCGACGACGAGGATGCCGAGGTTCGGCAGGGCGTCGATGACGGGGTCGAACCAGCCGCGGACGTAGCCGTAGCGGATGCCGTTGACCCGCAGGCGTTCGGCTGCGTCGGTGAAGCGGGCCTCCTCCGCGTCCTCCCGGCCGAGGGACTTGATGACGTTGGCACCGTCGAAGGACTCGTGGGCGATCTCGGCGACCTCGGCGCGCAGGCGCTGGGACTGGATGGCGATGGGGGCGGCGAAGCGCTGGAACAGCACGTTCAGGGCGATCAGCAGCAGCACCAGGCCGAGCATCACCAGCAGGATCACCGGGTCGATCCCGGCGACGACCACGGCGGCGTAGACCAGCATCACGATGGTCGCCAGTGCGAAGGGGAACGGCGCCATCGGGTAGAACGTCGCCTCGATGTCCGCGTACACGCTGGACAGCAGCGTGCCGGTGGACTGCCGGCGGTGCCACAGCAGCGGCACCCGGGCGTACACCCGGACCAGGCGGTCGCGGTACAGGCGATGCAGGGAGAACTGCGTGGCGGAGGCGAACACGCGCCGGGTGGCGACGGCGACCGCGCGGGCCACGCCGATCCCGAGGATCGCGAGACCGCCTGCGATGACGGCTCCGAACACCGGGTCGCCGGTGGTGAAGGAGGGGACGACGACGTTCTCGGTGACGCGCCCGATGATCGCCGAGGTCGCGATCTGCAGCAGCGCGAAGGCGATCGCGCCGATCACGGCGACCACGAAGAACCGCCGCTGCTCCCAGGAGCCGCGCAGCAGACGCTTCAGCCCGGGGACGAGGACCGCGGGGTGCTGGCGCTGGATGCGCGGGGCGGAACCCGCGGGCGTCGACGTCCCGGGGTGGGTGGGGCGGCGGGTGTCGGGACGGGTGGTGGAGGTGGCGGAGGGCGGGGTCATGCGAGCACGAAGTGCGTGGTCAGCGCGACGGCGAAGGTGAGGGTGGAGAGGAATCCGAAGCCGAGCTCCAGGATCAGGCCGATGCCGAGGGCCTTCATCGCCACCCACGAGGACTCCCAGGCGAGCTTCATGTCGCCGCGTCGCGACCACTCCGAGACGTACAGCCCGATGAGGAATCCGATGAACAGCCCCAGGAAGGGGATCACGAAGATTCCGACGATCCCGCAGATGATGCCGACGATGATCGGCCAGTACGGCACCTGGTGCTCGCGCAGGCGCCGCCCGGTGAGGACGTAACTGCAGGTCATCCCGGCGGCGGAGAACAGCAGGATGATGCCGAACGCCACCCACGCCGACCAGGAGCCCAGGACGATCGCCCAGATCAGCGTCGCGACCACGATGGTGATGGACCCGGGGATGATCGGCACGACGATGCCGACGAGCCCGACGGCGAAGGCCACCGCGACGACGATGCTGACGATGATCTCAGCGGTCATGGGGTAGGTCCTCCCGGGGACGTCGGGGCGTGGGGGTGTGCGCGGGTGCTGGCATGGTGGCCGGCGGCGGCATAGGCGCCGACGAGATGCAGCGGTCCGCGCCGAGCACGGACCTCATCCATCGTATACGGCCTGGTGGGGCCTGCGAGCGGTCAGCGAAAGCACCGCGAGTGGTCACAAATCATGCTCAAGCGGGCGTGATGAGCGTGATATCTGCCCTCTCGATGCTAGCTAGGGCGGTCAGGTCCGCGCCGCGGCGATGATCGACTGCCCCAGACTCCGCATCCCCGCGAGGACGGCATCCGGAGCGCGGGCTCGTCATCGTCCCAGGTGGCGATCGCGGCGTAAAACCAGGGCCGGAGTCCACCTCCAGGATGCCGACGTCGGCTCACACCCCGACGTCGGTCCCGGTCTTGCTCCACACCCGGACGCCCCGGTCAACGGCGATGCTCCAGTCGACGCCGTCGAGTGCCGGCGGGTGCACCAGGTGGTCGATCGTCACGGGGTCGAGGGTCGTGCCGCTGCGTTCTACGT
>JAUNUA010000010.1:8226-10290 GCA_030538435.1 Brachybacterium sp. | reverse complement strand
GTTCGTCGGCACTCGGCGGTCGCCGACAGCGGATCCCCTGCGGTCATGGTGTACACATCCGACTGAGAGGTCGACCACTGGAGTCCACTGCCCAGATCGTTCTGTCGTGACGCCATGCGCAGTTCTACGGTGTAAGCCCCGGTGCCGAGCTCGCGACTGATGGTGCGCGTGGTCGGCGTCGAGGACGTCCGCAGCAGACTGCCCGTTGCGTTGGGCGCCGGGGAGGCCTCGACGGGCTGCAGTAACGGGTCGTTCGCCGGTACCCCGGCCTCGTCCGCACCCGGCAGTTCCAGTACGCCGTAGTTCAAGGGAACACCGATGGTGGCGTTGTCCGCGACCGGCCAGAGCCAGGGCCACAGGGACGCCGAGACGCCGATGCGAATCCGGTGCCCAGCAGCGAAGCGGTGCGCGACCGCCAACAGATCCACGTCGACCTCCACGTCCTCCCCGGCGTGCAGGGCCTCCGGGTGCTCGTGACCGTTTCGGTGGGTGAGATTCACCAGTCCGGCCGTCACCAGGCGTGACTGGCCATCTGGTGCGACGTCGCACAGTCGCACGGCGAGCTGTCCCGTCGGGACATCTGATCGCACCCTGATCCGCACCCGGGGTTCACCGATGATGGTTCGGTCCTGCGTGAGCGGGGGGAACGTCGCGCATCGTGACATCGCATCGATGGACTGCTGATCAGCGGGCTGAGCAGCGGGATCCCCGAACTGGAGCCATTCCCCTGCCTCACCGCCGAAGGCTAAGTCGCTGCGCTGGGCGACCGGTCCACTCAGCTCGGCCTCGACGAAGGACTGCTCCGATGGTCGAATACCGCTGTCACTCCAATCGGGAATCGCGAGCCACCGACCCGGCCGTTCCGATCGGTCACTGCCCACCGGGGCGCTCTTGGGCACGAACACCCGCAGGTCGGGGATCGACTGCGCGCCGTTGTCGATGCCTCGCAGCCAGGCATCCCACCAGCGCAGAGCCTCCCCCACGAAGTCCGCCGTCGGTCCGGGCACACCCTGGTGGGGGTACAAATGGGCCCAGGGACCGAGGATCCCCTTCACCGGAGAGGACAGGTTCTCCAGCAAGCGGAAGATCGTCGTCCGGTACTGATCGTGCACACCGCCGATGGCCAGAACAGGCACGTCGATCGCGGAGAAGTCCTCGCAGACCGAACCGTGCTTCCAATAGTCGTCCCTGCGCTGATGCGAGAGCCAGGTGGTGACGTACGGGGCTGTGCCGGTGACGCGTCGCAGCCACTGTTCCCGCCACCTGTCGCCGGTCATGGGGGTGGGAGGCCTGGCGTTGTACGCGAACATCGTGGAGGCCCACGAGAGCATCTCCGAGCCGATGATCGACCCCCCGTGGTAGTGCACGTCATCGCGGTAACGATCGTCCGTGGAGCAGACGGTGATCACTGCCCGCAGCTGCGGGGGACGCCGGGCCGCGATCTGGAGGCCGTTGAACCCTCCCCATGACTTGCCCATGATGCCGACTCCGCCGTCGGACCACGGCTGCTCAGCGATCCAGGCAAGAACGTCCTCAGCGTCATCGAGCTCTTGCGGCGCGTACTCGTCCTGCATGTCCCCGTCGGAGTCGGCAGAGCCTCGGAGGTCGACCCGCAGCGCCGCATATCCGGCGGCTGCGAAGACCGCGTGCATCGTCTCGTCACGCACTGCCGTCATGTGGCTCTTGCCGTAAGGGATGTACTCCATGACCGTGGGCACGGGGCCGGGCTCATCGGCTGGCCTCCACAGCCGGGCGGACAACCGCACTCCATCCGACAGGGGGATTCTGATTTCGTCGACGTGGACGGAATGGACAGGACGCTCCGCTGCACTCATCAGTCTTGGCTACCACCTCGGTGTTCTACTCTCCGCGCGATCTCACAAGATGAGAGGAGCCTCGCCACGGGGGGTCACGTCGTCTATGCATGAAGGGAAAACAGCAGACACCCGTGATCGACCAACGACGAGGATTTGACGTGCTGAGCAGAGTTCGACATCTGGTGTTTTGGCCGACCGCCCTGATCCTTGTCGGCGCTGCGGTCGTCAGTGCCGTGCAATTGGAAAC
>JAUNUA010000010.1:0-8126 GCA_030538435.1 Brachybacterium sp. | reverse complement strand
GAACCGCTCTACCACCTGATGGCCCCACCGGAATCGCTCGGCCTCGAACCGGGGAGTTCCGAAGCGGCGGTCTTTTCGATGGCGACGATGTTCGTGCACTGGTCGCTGACGCCGTACGCGATCTACGCCGTGCCCTCCCTCATTTTCGCGCTGGTGTTCTACAACCTGCGGGAGCGCCTGTCGATCGCCTCCATGTTGGTTCCGCTCTTCGGTCCTCGAGTCCACCGATACGCGACGCTGATCGATGCCCTGGCGCTGTGGGCACTGGTCGTCGGCATGGCGTCGTCCCTGGGTACGGGTGTGCTCACGATTGCGGGCGGGGCGGGACAGTACCTCGACGGCGACACGACCCCGGTGCGGCTCGGCATTGTGACTGCCATCATCGTCGCGACGTTCGTCGTATCGGCAAGTCTGGGGCTGCAGAAGGGGATCGCGCGCACAGCATCGTTGAACATGTGGCTACTCGGAGCGCTGGGAGTGTTCACCTTCCTCGTCGGACCGACCGTGTTCATCCTCGGCTACGCGACGGAGTCGTTCGGTCAGTTCATCGACACCTTCTTCTCGAAGTCGGTGTTCACCGGCGCAGCGGCGGACGACCCGTGGGCGAACGACTGGACAGTTTTCTACTGGGCGGTCTGGTTCGCCTGGGCGCCGATGGCTGCCCTGTTCCTGGGCAAGATTGCCCGGGGTTACACGGTCCGGGCCTTCATCATGGTCAATCTGATCTTCCCGGCGCTGTTCGCGATCGTGTGGGTTTCGGTGTTCGGCGGTATGGCGGTCCATCAGCAATTGCACTCCGACCGTGACCCCTACGCGATCCTGTCCGAGGGTGGCATCGAGCATTTGCTGTACGAACTTTTCCGCGGTCTTCCCGCAGGCCAGTGGTGGATCCCGGTGCTGATCTTCATCGCTTATATCTCGTATGTCACGGCGGCCGATTCACAGACCGATGCCATCGGAAACCTCTGCACGCACGGGGTGACCCCTGATTCCGATTTGAACGCCGGCGTGCCGATGAAGATCGTGTGGGGTGTCCTGGTCGGAATCGTCGCCTGGACGATGGTCTCCTTCGTTGGGATCGACGGGGTGCGGATGCTGTCCAACCTCGGAGGGTTGCCGAGTATGTTCATCGTGCTCGTGGCCAGTGGATCGCTGTGGGTGATGCTGTTGCGTCCCCAGATGCTGCGCGGCGGCGAGGCGGCGCTGTCCCGATCACCGCACCAGCCGCGGCACCGCGCGCACCATCGCGAGCATGACGAGCAGCTCGATCAGGGTCTGGGTGACGGCGACGAGCGGGGCGAGCTCGAAACCGGCGGGCAGGGCGAGCACCAGCGGTAGGACCACCAGGGAGTTGCGGGTGACTCCGGTGAACACGAGGGATCGTCGCGCCCGCACGTCGAGGCGGGCGACCCGCCCGGCCAGTATCCCCAGGGGGATCAGGATGACGGGGAAGACCACGAACAGCGGGATCACCCGCAGCAGGTCCGGGAGGCTGTCGCGGACACCGTGGATCTGGGAGCCGGCGACCACGGCAAGGGTCAGCATCATCAGCGGCACCATCGCCCGGATCCCCCCGCGATAGACGGCGGCGCCGAGGCGGACCGTAACGCCGATCCGCTCCTCGGGGGCGACGACAGCGGAGGATGCAGAGCCCGTCCCGGGTTCCCCGAGCGCGTCGGCTGCGCCGGCAAGGTGCCGGACGATCATCGCGGCCAGCAGCGGCAGCACGATGAGGACCACGAACGCCTCGATGAAGGGGCGGGCCTCCAGGACCTGCGCGAACTCGGAGCCGACCATGACGGTCATGTACAGAGGCAGCAGCAGGATCTGGGCGAGCATCAGGATGGGGGTGGAGGCAAGCAGGGTCGCGGTGTCCCCGCCGGCGAGGCCGGTGAAGACCAGCACGTAGTCGATGCAGGGGACGAGCAGCACGAACAGCGCCGCCACCAGCAGCACCTGGTCATCGGCGATCAGCCGGGTCAGGGCGTAGACGACGACGGGCACCACGACGAAGTTCAGCGTCAGCGCCGCGAGCAGGTATCGCGGTGATCGGGTTGCTCGACGCAGGTCGGCGAAGGGGATCGCGAGGAACGTCGCGAACAGCAGCAGCGCGATCGCCGGGTTGATCAGCGCCTCGAGACGGGGTGCGATCTGGGGAGCCTGCAGGCCACAGACCACCCCGACACCGATCGCGGCGAGGTACAGCGCGACCTGCCGGTCCTCCATCCACGCCGTCACCCCTCGCATAATGCCCAGCGTGTCACGCGGACACCGTGGGGCTGGTCGGCGTCCCGGGCGATCTCACTCACCATCACCGCCCGACCCTTCCCTGCTTCTCCCCCGGTGTTTAGCCTGGGAGGGCGCCTCAGCTCTCGGTCGAGCGGGCGCCGTCGGCCGGGACGACCCGGAAGGCGCCGGTGCACGCGGGGACGGCCCCACGACGCAGGAGCCTCCCGTGTCCCACGACCTGACCGACCACGACACCCCCGCATCCCGCCCGACGGTGCGACGCCACAGCGCCCTCGGAGGTCGCGCACTCGCGCGGCTCGGCCTCGGCTGGGTCGCGGTCATCGCACTCACGTTCGCCGGTCCGCTGCCCGCCGCGGAGCTCGGCACGCCGATGCTGCTGGGCGCGCTCGGCCTCATCATCGCGGTGATCACCGTGTGCGCGGCAGGCGTGGTCGTACAGGCGGAGCACCTGTCGCGGCTCCTCGGTGACCCCTACGGCACCCTCGTGCTGACCCTGTCGATCGTCGTCATCGAGACGATGCTGATCACCGCAGTGATGCTCGGCCCGGGGGATTACACGGAGATCGCCCGGGACTCGATCACCGCGGCCGGGATGATCCTGTTGAACCTGCTGCTGGGGCTGTGCCTGCTGGTGGCCGGGCTGAAGAACGGGCCGATGGGGGTGAACCGGCGGGCCGCGGGGATGTATCTGGCGCTGTTCGTGGTGCTCGTCGCGGTGGTGTTTGCGCTGCCGACGCTGACGGGGCCCGACGGGCCCGACGGGTCCGTCGGGCCGGTCGGGACGATGCTCGCGATAGCGGTGACGCTCGGGCTGTACGGGCTGTTCCTGCAGCAGCAGATGGGGCCGCGCGCCGGCCTGTTCCGTGAGCCCGGTGCCGGCGGTGGTGGCTCGGAGCCGATCGGGACGCTGCTGCGGCGCCACCGACGGGTGCTGCTGCTGCGGACCGTGGTGCTGCTGGGCACGGTGACGCCCATCGTGATGCTCTCCGACCACATGGCGGGGCTGCTGGATGAGGGGATGCTGCGCGCGGGAGCGCCTGCGGCTCTGGCGGGGGTGCTGATCGCGGCGATCGTACTGACTCCGGAGCTGTTCACGGCGGTGCGCGCCGCACGCAGCGCGGAGCTGCAACGGGTGATGAATCTGGGGCTCGGGGCTCTGGCCTCGACGCTCGGCGGGACCGTCCCGCTGGTGCTGATCCTCGCCTCCCTCACGGGCCAGCGGGTGGTGTTCGGCGAGACGCCGCTGATGCTCGTCATGTGGGCCGCGAGTCTGGCGCTGACCGCGGTGACGTTCTCCACCGGCCGCATGCGGTGGGGCAACGGTGTCGCGCACCTGGCGCTGTTCGGGGTGTTCGTCGCGATGCTGTTCGCCTGAGCGCGTGTGCCGCGCTCACGCCCGGACGGTGACCTCGGAGGTGCCTTCGGGGCGGCGGCGCACCTGGATCTGCTCGCTGATCTGGTTCTTCAGCTCCGCGACGTGGCTGACGATGCCGACGGTGCGGCCGGCGTCGGCGATCTGTGCGATCTCGGAGACCACGTCGTCCAGGCGTTCCGGGTCGAGGCTGCCGAAGCCCTCGTCGATGAACAGGGTCTGCATCTGCACACCCCCGGCCTCCGCGGACACGATGTCCGCGAGTCCCAGGGCGAGAGCGAGAGACACGAAGAACGTCTCCCCACCGGAGAGGGTCTCGGGCACGCGCGCCTGGTCGGTGCGCCGGTCGACCACCAGCAGATCGAGCCCGGTCTTCCGGGCACCGCGCGCGCCGGTGTCTCGGACCAGTTCCAGGTCTGCTGTGCCGAAGCGCCGCAGGCGGGCATTCGCGGCAACCACCACGTCCTCGAAGCGGCGCATCAGCACGTAGGTGGACAGGCGGATCCGCTCCCCGTCGGCGCTGCCGGCGGTAGCGAGATCCGCGACCCTCACGATCGTCCCGGAGGTCTCCCGCACCCGGGTGACCTCACTGATCGCGTCCAGCAGCGCACCGTGGGCCTCACAGGTCCGGCGGGCAGCCGATGTCGCCTGCCCCGCAGCGGCGTGGGCGCTCTGCGCGTCCTCGGCGAGAGCCGCAACCCGCCTCTCGTGGTTCGCGAGTGCCGTCTCCGCGGCCCGCAGCGTCTCCTCGCTCGCCTCAGCCGCGGCGACACCGTCCTCGGCCATCCCGTCGGCATGGCGGGACACCTCGACCTGGTGGTCGCGCAGAGCCTGCTCGATACGGCTGCGGTCCGTCGGTGAGAGGACCGCGTCGAGAACATCCTGCTCCGTGCGGAGCTCATCGCCGAGCGGTGCACCCAGGTCGAACGATCCTTCGCCGCGCGCACCGGCCGTCGCGCTCGTATCCGCCGATGAGGCCTTCCGGATGGCCGCGTTCGCGGTCTCGCGCGCGGAGCGTTCTTCCGCCGCGAGCTCCTCGACCCGGGACATTGCCTGCTGCTCGGCGACGACGGCCTCCCGCAGCCGGGCCGCGGCGACCGCACGCGCCTGGTGAGCGGCGCGGTGCGCGGCGACCGACTCGTGCTTCTCCCGCCCCTCGATGAGCCGCGCCGTGTCCTCCTCGAGCTGCGCCGTGGCGGCCTCGATGCCAGACGCAAGAGCCGTGCGCTCGGTCTGCAAGCGGTGGAGCTTCTCCCGTGCCTGATCCGTGTCCTGGTCGTGGCGGGCGATCTGGGCGGTGAGGTCGTCGGCGAGCGCCTTCTGCGCGGTGAGGTCCTGCACCCGGTCGCGGGCGCTGGTCGCGGCGTCCTCGGCCTCGGCGGCGGTGAGGCCCGTGGCGGTCGTGATGGCCTCCTCCAGGCGGCTGCGGGCCACTTGCGCGGCAGCGTCCTTCTCGGCGCGCACCTGCTCGGCCGCGCGACGGTCGGCCTCGGCTGCCTCGACCTGCTCCGCGGTGACGTGACCCTCGTTGGGCCTCGCCGGCGCAGGGTGCTCCGTGGCGCCGCACACCGGGCACGGGATGTCCGGGGTGAGCTGCTCGGCGAGCTCCGCGGCGAGGCCCGCGTTGCGGCGACGGCGCAGTTCGGCCTCGTGCTCGCCGGCGCTGCTCGCGGACCGGTGGGCCTCGGCGCGGTCCTTCTCCGCAGCATCGAGGTCCGCGCGGCGGGCCTCAGCGGTGCGGGCGGCGTTCAGACGCTGCTCGGTCTCCTGCAGCGCGAGGCGCGCATCGGTGAGTCCCTCGGCGCGCCCGGCCGCGGTATCCCGGCGCCCCACCAGGTTCGCGCGGTCGGTCGGGCGCTGCGCGAGCTGGGCTGCCTGCTCCTCAATGTCGGCGGTCAGGCGGGTGTGCTGCTCGCGCTGGGCGGTGAGGGCCGTGGTGCGGGCGGGCAGCGCGGTCTCCAGGTCGACCAAGGCGCGCAGCTCCCCGGCGCGGCCGGTGGCTGCGTCACCGGCGACGGTGAGCGCCGCGACCGGGTCCTCGCTCCCGAGCAGCGCTGCCAGGTCAGGGTGGTCGGACTGAATGTCCTCGGTGGCGCGTACCCTCGCGGCACCGGCAGCCTCCGCCTGGTCACGGGCGGTGCGCAGGCGACGCAGCACCCCCTCCACCGGGGCGGCCAGCTCATGGCGGCGCAGGCGCCCCTGGTCGGTGGTGCGCTGCGGGACCGCGGCACGCAGGCGCTCGGCGAGCTGGTTGAGAGCGGCCCGGCGCTGGAGCACGGCACGGGTGTGTTCGGCGCCGCGATGGGCGGTCCGTGCCTCCTCCAGGCGCTGTGTCGCCTGCTGTGCGGCAGTGGTGCAGTGGCGTGCGCGGGACTCGACAATGTCGCTGATCCGGGTGGCGGCCTCGGCGGACTCGGACAGGCGCAGCTGCTCGGCATGCTCCCGCAGCGACTCCGCGCTGGTGGCAGCGTTGTCGCGACCGTCACCGTCCTCGCCGTCCTGGCCGTCCGTGCTGTCCTCGCCGCCTGCACCTGCGGCATCGTCCTCCCGTTCCTCGGCCCCGGAGGCCTCGAGGAAGCGGGCCACGACCCCGCCGAGGCGCGCACGTGCCGCGTCGACCTCGTTCTTCGCGCGGCGGCGCATCTCTGCGAGTTCCTTCTCCACCTCCTGGTACATCTCGGTGCCGAACACGCGCTGCAGGACCGCCTGGCGCTCCTCGGTGCGGGCGCGCAGGAAGCGGGCGAACTCGCCCTGGGGCAGCAGGACGGTTTGGGTGAACTGTTCCCGGCTGAGGCCGATCGCACGCGTCAGCTCGCCGCCCACCTCGTCGAGACGGTTCGACATCGCCTCCAGGCCCGCACCGGAGCCGGCCTCGTCGGCGATCACCGCGTCGATCGCGTCGGGAGACGTGAGCCGCCACAGTACGGCTTTCGCCTGCTCCCTCGTGGTGCCGGTGCCGCGCTTCTTCGCGCGCTGGTACTCCGGTTCGCGCCGCACCCGATAGATACCCGCACTGGTCTCGACCACGAGGTCGATGACGCTCGGTTCCGTGGGCGGCGCGAACTGGGAGCGGATCCGATCGCGGCTCGCTCCCGACCCCGCTACCGCGCCATAGAGCCCGTAGACGACCGCGTCCAGGATGGTGGACTTGCCCGATCCCGTCGGCCCCTCGAGGAGGAACATGCCGCTCGCCCCGAGGTCCCGGAAGTCGATGCTGACGTCACCCCGGAACGGGCCGATACCGCGCAGGTGCAGGTGGTGGAGCTTCATGAGGCCTCCTGCGCGCGGCTGCGAACAGTGCGGTAAGCGTCATCGAACACGCGGTGCTCCGCGGCAGTCGGCTCAGCCCCGGTGACGTGGGCGAGGAACTCGTCCATCACCTCGAGCGGATCCACATCCGCGCGGACCTCGGGGGTGGCCGCCGCCTCCGCGCGGCCCTCCGGGCGGTACTCGGTCAGCAGCAGGTGCGGGAAGGCGGCGCGCAGTGTCTCCTGCAGATGCGCGGGGCGGGAGGTGTCGGTGACGATCGCGCGCACCCAGTCCTCCCCGTGCGCATCGGACTGCTGGAGGATCTCGGTGAGGGGGCCGCGCAGCTCGGTGAGGCGCCGCGGGACGGGGGTGGGGATCCGTTCGACGTGCTCGACGCCCTCGGCGCCCATCTCCACCAGCAGAACCGCTTTGCGGTGGTCCTTCTCGGAGAAGGAGAAGGCGAGCGGGGACCCGGAGTACCAGGCGGGCGCCCCGACCAGGCCTGTCAGGTCCTGGCAGCCGTGCAGGTGCCCGAGCGCCACGTAGTCGAGCCCGGCGAACACGGGCCCGGGCACGGAGTCCACGCCGCCGACCCGCAGGTCTCGCTCCGAATCGGAGGACTCCCCGCCGGAGACGAACGTGTGGGCGAGCACCACCGAGCGGGCACCCGGATGCGCAGCGAGGGTCTCGTGGACCCGGTCGAGGGCCGCCCGGGTGACGGCCTCGTGGGAGCGCTCCAGGGCGTCGTGCCCGTCGGCGGCGAGCTGGGTGCGGGCGATGTCCGGCTCGAGGTAGGGCAGCCCGAAGAACAGCACGTCCCCGTGGTTGTCCGGCACGGTGACCGGCCGGGAGATGCCGTCGTTCTCGGTGAGGATGTGCACCCCCGCCCGCATCAGGGATGCCCCGAAGCCGAGGCGCCGCGCGGAGTCGTGGTTGCCGGAGGTGAGGATGACCGTCGCGTGCTCGGCGAGCGCCACGAGCGAGGCCGACAGCAGCGAGACCGCATCCAGGGACGGCACCGCACGGTCGTACACGTCCCCCGGGACGACGACCACGTCGACCTCGCGCTCGATCACCTGGGTGAGCAGGAACTCCTGGAAAGCGACCTGGTGGGGATGCAGATCGGTGCCGTGCAGCGTCCGCCCGAGATGCCAGTCCGAGGTGTGCAGGATCTTCATGGCACCCACCCTAGGAAGGACCCCCGACGTTGAGACTGGTATGGCCTCGTCCGGGGGTGTGACTCGCCCCCTGACTG
>JAUNUA010000260.1 GCA_030538435.1 Brachybacterium sp. | reverse complement strand
CAGATCGGTCCGGGTGCCATCGGCCTCCACGACAGGCGCCCTCGGAGTAAGGGTGCGCAGGTAGTCGCCCATCTCGTCCTCGACCCCGGATACCTCCGGCTGCGGGCCGGGCGCCAGTTCCGCGGACTCGGCGCTCGCTCCAGTCGGGGCCGCGCTGAACCAGCCCGCGGCGAGCACCAGCAGCACCATGACCGCCGCCAGCGGACCATGGATCCGCACGTCCTCCCCCGCACTCGCTGTCAGAGCACCGAGCGGTCCCCCGGCCGAGAGCAGCGCAGCAATCGCGGCGCAGACCGCGAGAACCACCAGCAGGACGTTCCGCACCACGGTGCGCCCCGTGATCTCCGTGCGGCGGGCGGACCCGAAGCAGGCGCAGGTGACCGACTCCGGTCGGCGCCACGCCCCGATGATCGCCGCCGCGTATCCGAGGGTGAGGGCCAGCATCCCGGCAGCGCCGAGCGCCGCGAACGGTCCGGGCAGCAGCGCGAGCGCCACCACCCCCAGTTCGACATACGGGTGGAGCCGGCGCAGCACCGGCACGTTCAACGCCTCCGGGACGCGCAGCTCTCGCCATTCCTCCCGGGTCGTCCCGTCGTCCTGGCGGAGTTTCCCGAGCGCCGCGATCACCAGGATCGCGGCGAGGGCCAGGGTTGCGAGGTGGAGGGCGTTCACGCTGGCGAAACTACCACCGCGGTGTCGGAATCCTCCGGGTCGTCCGGACCCGTGCCGACGGCGACCACCAGGCCGTACTCCATCACGGACTCCAAGAACGTGCGCACCTGGGCGTCGGCATCGGCGGGGAGATCCTCCGCCTCACCGAACGCGGTCACGATCTCCGCGACACCCATCGGCCGATCCGCCTCGTGCAGCAGAGCGATGATCGCCCCGCCCGCCCCGTCGAGTCGCAGGATCGGGCCCTGGGGCACTGGCGCGACCCAGACCTCCGCGTCGGATTCACCCTGCTCCCGGACGCACTTCTGCAGCTGGTATCGCGTCACGGCACACCTGCCTGCACCAGGCGCCCCCGACCCCCGAGCCGGACGTGCCCGGCGTCGGCCGGGACGAACAGGGCCCGGCCCGCGTCGAGCCGTCGGCGGCCGGCATCGGATTCTAGGAGCATGTCGCCTTCCACGGCCAGTAGGATCCGCGGGCCCGTGCCGGGGATGGTGCGCCGTGGATGGAACTGTCCGGGCGGGTCCTTCAGTGTGGTGACCGTCAGTTCGAAGTCATCGATCGGGGCGTAGTAGGCGACTGTCGCGTCCGTGAGACGCTCGGGCGCGACACGCAGCGGCGGCGCGGCCTGCACGCTCACGCATTGCAGCACCTCATCCGCGTCGACCCGCTTCGGGGTGAGTCCGGCCCGCAGCACGTTGTCGCTCGCCGCCATGACCTCGATTCCCAGGCCTGAGAGGTAGGCGTGCATCGCGCCGGGCGGCACGAACATCGCCTCCCCGGGCTGCAGGGTGACGGGGTTCAGCAGGAGTGCGGCGACAACCCCCGGGTCCCCTGGGAAGTGGTCCTGCAGGGCGCCGACGGCCCGGTCGATCCGCGGAGATGGGGAGTCCCCGGCGTCCAGGCGCGCGCGGCAGGCGTCCGCGACCTCCTCCACGAGGGCCGGTGTGGGCCGCAACGAGGGCGCCACCAGGGTGCGGAAGGCCGCCCGCATGCCGTGTGCGGTGGGGTGGGAGGTGAGCAGTGCGTGCAGGCGCGTGGTCAGGGAGGTGTCCAGGCCCGCGACGATCGATGCTGCGCGGCGCGGTGTGCGGAATCCGCACAGTGCCTCGAACCGTTCGAGGGCGAGCACCATCTCCGGTTTGTGGTTGTCGTCGCGATAGTTGCGGTGGGGTGCGTCCAGGGAGAGGCCAGCGGCGTTCTCGGCGGCGAAGGACTCTTCTGCGTGCTCCCGCGTGGGATGGACCTGGAGCGACAGGGGCCGGGCGGGGGCGATGACCTTTAGCATGAACGGCAGCTGCTCGGCGAAGGCCCGCGCCACCCCGTCCCCGAGGAGTGCCCGGGGTCTGCGGGCGATCTCCCGGTCCAGCGGCAGTCCCTCGCCAGCGAGGGTGCTGGGTCCCAGCGGGTGAGCGCCATACCAGAGTTCTGCCCAGGGGCGGCCGTCGGGTACCCGACCGAGGAAGGACGGCAAAGCGTCCGCAGATCCCCAGGAGTAGTGCTGGGGGTGCGCCTTAAGCTCCCACATTGCTGCCCTTCCCGCGTGTCAGCAGCGCGAGGGCCCCCATGCCGAGGGCTGCGCCGAGCGCCGCACCAGCCGTGTTGGCAAGAACATCCAGCACGCTGGCCTGCCTGCTGCCAAGCATCAGCTGATACATCTCGATCATTCCACCGAGGCCCGCTCCGACAAGGATCCACCACCAGCTGGGCCGCAGGACTACTGCCGCAGCCGTGGCAGGGACGAACAGCAGGACGTTCATCGCGCCAGCGAACAGCTCAGGGCTGACAAAGCGGTGGAGGTCGAACGGACCCAGAACGGTGATCCACACGGCGACGTTCAGCCGGTTCACCGTCCACCCGTCCGGGCCGAGGACGAGCAGCGCGGCGGCGGGCACGTACAGCAATAGCAGTGCCACCGCGAGGATGCGCGCCGTGCGCAGTCGGGAGTGTGCCGCCGTCATCTCAGTAGGCACCAGTCGGCGCCAGCACGGCCCGAACCGTACGGCCGAGGATCTGGACATCCTGAGTGAAGGACCAGTTGTCGACGTAGTAGATGTCTAGCCGCACCGTCTCGTTCCAGGAGAGGTCGCTGCGGCCGGACACTTGCCACAAGCCCGTGATGCCCGGTCGCACGGTGAGGCGGCGGCTGGCGTCCTGATCGTAAGTGCTCACCTCGGACGGCAGCGCCGGACGGGGACCGACAAGACTCATGTCGCCGCGCAGCACGTTCCACAGTTGCGGGAGTTCGTCCAGGGAGTAGCGGCGCAGAAAACGACCGGGCCGCGTAATACGGGGATCATCAGCCATCTTGAACATGACGTCGTTGCCCCGGTCCTGCTGGAGATCCTGAATGTGGGAAATCCACGTCTCGGCGTCTGGGACCATCGAGCGGAACTTCAGGAACTCGAAGGACTGGCCACCTCTGCCCACCCGCTCTTGGCGGAAAACGACCTGATGCCCGTCGGTCAGCTTGACGGTCACGGCGATAGCGGCGAGCACGGGTGCCAGCACGAGCAGCAGTGTGGCGCTGAGTGTGATGTCGAACAGACGTTTGGACCACTTCAAGGCATCACGAGACCGTGGCAGGTCCATGTGCACTAGCGGC
>JAUNUA010000259.1 GCA_030538435.1 Brachybacterium sp. | reverse complement strand
CCAGGGACCGGTACAACACTGCGGTCCGCCGCCGGGTCGAGGACACTCTGATGCGGCACATCGACGCCGAGTCCATCGAGTTCACGGTCCGTCTCACCGAGTCGGTGCTGGCCAGGGTCTTCTTCCGGATGCGCCTGAACGAGGGCGCCGGAGAGCCGGACCTCACCCACGACGAGCTCGAGGGCCGCCTGGCCGATGCGATCCGCTCATGGCCCGATGCGGTGGCCGGTCAGATCGGCGCCCGCTACGGGGAGTCCCGGGCTCCGCTGATGGCGGGGCGCTGGCAGGAGGCCTTCCCGGCCGACTACCGGGTCATCTATGAGCTCGACGAGGCGATGGAGGACATCGCCGAGTTCGAGTCGCTGCTCGCCGCTCCCGAGGACGGGCCGCGGATGCGCTTCGTCGCCCCCGGGACCGACGACGGCGCCGACATGCGGCTGAAGCTCTACCTCACCGAGCCCAAGACGCTGACCGACACCCTGCCGGTGCTCGACGCCTTCGGTCTGTCGATCCTCGACGAGCGGTCCTACACGCTCACCCTGGGCGGGTCGGAGGGGTCGCTGCACCTCTATGACCTCGGGCTCCGGTACCCGGAGGGCGTCGACGCCGAGTCCACCATTCCGCTGCTGGAGGAGGCCTACGGAGCGGTGCTCGCAGGCCGGGCTGAATCCGACATCTTCTCCTCCCTGGTCCTGCATCTGGGGCTGAACAGCCGCAAGGTCACGGTGCTGCGGGCCTACGCGGGCTACATGCGGCAGCTGGGGATCACCCACTCCTACGACTTCATCGCCGAGGCGCTGCGGCAGAACGCTCCGGTGGCCGGCGCCCTGGTGGAGTACTTCGAGTCCCGCTTCGACCCGGCTCCGGACGGTGAACCGATCGATGAGGACGACAGGGCCGGCCGCATGTCGCAGGCGCGGGCCGCGGTCGAATCCGCCATGGAGTCGGTGCGGACCCTCGACGCGGACCGCGTGCTGAGCCTGTATCTGAACCTGATCGACTCGACCCAGCGCACCAACGCCTACCACCGGCGTCCGTGGCTGTCGCTGAAGCTCACCCCGCCGACCATCGACGCGGCGCCCCTGCCGCGCCCGGCCCATGAGATCTACGTGTACTCCCCGCAGGTGGAGGGGGTGCATCTGCGGTTCGCGAAGGTCGCACGCGGGGGACTGCGCTGGTCGGACCGTCCCGAGGACTTCCGCACCGAGGTGCTGGGTCTGGTGAAGGCTCAGATGGTGAAGAACTCGGTGATCGTGCCCTCGGGCGCTAAGGGCGGGTTCTTCGCCAAACAGCTGCCCGACCCCGCCGCCGACCGGGGCGCCTGGTTCGAGGCCGGCCGGGAGGCGTACAAGGTCTTCATCCGCGCCTTGCTGGACATCACCGACAACCAGGTCGAGCGTGACGGCGAGCTGGTCGTGACGCCGCCGGAGGACGTCATCCGTCACGACGGTGACGACCCTTATCTCGTGGTCGCAGCCGACAAGGGCACCGCCACGTTCTCCGATACGGCCAACGAACTGTCCCTGCAGTACGGCCACTGGTTGGGTGACGCCTTCGCCTCCGGCGGATCCGTGGGCTATGACCATAAAGCCATGGGGATCACCGCCCGCGGTGCCTGGGAGTCGGTGAAGTCCCACTTCTCCGAGCTCGGCGTGGACTGCCAGTCGCAGGAGTTCACCGCCGTGGCCATCGGGGATATGGCCGGCGACGTCTTCGGCAACGGCATGCTGCAGTCCGAGCACACCCTGCTCGTCGGCGCCTTCAACCACCTGCACATCTTCGTGGACCCGAATCCGGACGCGGCGGCGGCCCACGGCGAGCGCAGCAGGCTGTTCTCCGCGGACCGCTCCGGGTGGGACGCCTACGACACCTCGCTGATCTCCGAGGGCGGGGGAGTGTTCTCGCGGTCGGACAAGACGATCGCGGTGACGCCGCAGATGCGCGAGCGTTTCGACATCGACGGCTCCGTGTCGTCGATGACCCCGCCCGAGCTCATCAACGCCATGCTCCGGGCTCCGCTGGACCTGCTCTACAACGGTGGGATCGGCACCTATGTGAAGGGTTCCGCGGAGACCCACGAATCGGTCGGCGACCGCGCGAACAACGCCGTACGTGTCGACGGGTGCGATGTGCGTGTCCGGGTGATCGGTGAGGGCGGCAACCTCGGGATGACCCAGGCCGGGCGCATCGAGGCCGCCCAGGCCGGTGTGCTGCTGAACACCGACGCCATCGACAACTCCGCCGGCGTCGACTGCTCGGACCACGAGGTCAACATCAAGATCCTGGTCGACCAGCTGATCACCTCGGGCCACTTCGACGCCCAGGACCGTCCCCAGCTGCTGAAGGACATGACCGACGACGTCGCCGAGCTGGTCCTGCAGAACAACCGGGACCAGAACGTGCTGCTGCTGACCGATCGGCACCGGATGGGCGACTGGTCCCCGTCGTTCCAGCGTCTGATGGTGTGGCTGGAGGAGGTCGCCGGTCTCGACCGGAGTCTGGAGGTCCTGCCCGACGACGTCGAGCTGGAGGCGCGCCGCGAGGCGGAGCAGCCGCTGACCGCACCCGAGCTGGCGGTGCTGGTCGCCTACGCGAAGATCCAGCTGAAGCAGCAGCTGGTCTCGTCCGAGCTGCCCGACGACCCGTGGTTCCACAGCACTTTGGAGTCGTACTTCCCGGACCAGCTCTCCGAGCGCTTCACCGAGGAGCTCGGGCGTCACCCGCTGCAGCGGGAGATCATCGCCAACGCCGCGGCCAACGACGTCATCAACATGGGAGGCGCCACGTTCGTCTTCCGCGCCATGGAGGAGACTTTCGCGACCGAGGCGCAGGTGGTCCGGGCCTTCCTCATCGTCCGTGAGGTCTTCGGGCTGGAGCGCTTCGACCAGCGGATGCGGGAGCTTCCGGTGAGCTTCCCCCGCGAGAAGTGGGCGCTGGTGTACCTGGACATGCGCCGGCTGCTGGACCGCGCCGTGCGGTGGGTGCTCAACCACGGCATCTCCACCGAGAGCATCGCCGAGGACGTCGAGACCCTCGCTCAGCACGTGCGCCCGCTGTATCGGACGTTGAGCGACCGGCTGGTCGGCACGGACCAGGAGCGCGTGGAGATCGCCCGGTCCAAGGCGATCGCGGACGGCATGCCGGAGGACCTGGCGGCCTGGGTCGCGGAGATGTTCGAGGCGTTCACCCTCCTCGACGTCGCCGACCTCGCACGCAGGCTGGACGTTGACTCCGAGGAGGTCGCGGAGGTCTACTACGCGATCTACCGGGAGTTCAGCGCCGACGCCATGCTGGAGCGGATCACCATGCTGC
>JAUNUA010000258.1 GCA_030538435.1 Brachybacterium sp. | reverse complement strand
GTCGTCACACCAGGACGATCCGCAGCGCGAGAGCGGCCGCGCACACGGTGACCACACCGATCACCAGCAGGTTCGGGCGCGTGCGCACGCCGGTGTCCGCGGCGCGCGCGGCAGCATCGAGCTCCCCGCGGGAATCCTCGTGACCGTCGAGCCAGCGCTCCCACCGCTCATGCAGGATCGCAGCGCGGGAATTCGCCTGGTCCATCGCCAGCCGGCGCCCGCGGTCCACCTGGGAGCGTTTCTCGGTGCCCCGGTCGAGCTGGCGATCCACCCGGTCGCGAACCATCCACTCGGCCGGACTGTCCTTCCCGGCCGACGGCGCGTTCCACGCGGTCACCGTGGCGGGGGTGCCATCGGGACGGCGGACGTCCAGGCGCAGCATGGCGCCGATGCGCACGTAGTCGATGGAGGCGAAGGGCACCACGTGGGTGACGAGGATGTTCCGCACCTCGGCCGCGTCCTCGCGCACCACCACGCGGGGCGCCCACAGCACCGCCCAGATCACGGCTGCCACCACCGCGAGCGCGGGAAGAACGCGCAGGCCGGGGAGCCCGGCCCGCCACAGCGCATCGATGAGGAGCGCGGCGCAGAGAGCCCAGGTGAGGACGGTGATGATGGTGGCGCCGTGCGGTCGGAGGTGGACAATGCCGCCCGGGTCGACCTGGCCAGGGTTCGGACGGCCGGAGCCTGCGGTGCTCACGACGAGGTGGTGCCGTCCTGGGTTGCCGTGCCATCGGGGGCCTTGCCGTCAGGGGCGGTACCACTGTCGGTATCGCCGAGTGAGCGCATGGTCTCCCCCACCATTCCCGCAGCTTCCTCGAGGGAGTCGGCGCGGCCCGTCCCGTAGAGCCAGCCGGCGAACAGGGCACTGAACGGGGCGGCCGGTCGGACCACGTCGTGGGCGGCGGCGTCGGTGAGCGCCAGATAGACGTCGGTGACGTCCTCGTCGATCGTCTGCGGCAGCCCGATCTCCTCCCCCATAGCGCGATTCCACGCGTACAGGGTGGCGAGCATGCGGGGGTCGTCCTTGGAAGGCATGGTCCCACCGTAGTCGGGCTCCACGGTCACAGCGGCCCGTCGGCAGCTCAGAGGTCGAGGGCGGGCACGATATCCCCGGTGACGGGGTCGCCGCCCGGAACAAGGAGAAGCCGGTCGGCGCGACCGTAGGGCAGCAGTCGTCGGCCCGGGACGACGTCGATGATCTCGCGACCGTCCGCGTCGCGCTGCGCAGACCCGGTGGCCGGATCCCGTGCGAGGCGACCGGGGGTAGCCGTCAACGCGTCGTGCCCGCGCCGGGAGGCACGGCGGGGGGTTGCCGGCACCTCCCCGACCCGTGCGGGGGCCGGCGTGGCGCCCAGCGGAGCGAGGAGCGGGCGGACGAACAGATGGAAGCCGACAAGAGCGCCGACGGGGGTACCGGGCAAGTGCACCACGGGGGTGCCGCCTGTGAGGCGCCCGCAGCCCTGCGGTCCGCCGGGACGCAGGGCCAGGTGAGCAAAGCGGGAGGTGCCGCGCCCCTCCTCACCGAGGGCCGCCTTCACCACGTCGTAAGCACCGTGGCCGATGCCACCGGTGGTGACGACGAGGTCGCAGCGGGGCGCGAGGTCATCGAGGACCGCGAGGAGCTCGGAGACGTCGTCGCTGCTGCGGGTGACCTCGACGGACTCCGCGACGCCGGGGAGGGCGCCGAGGGCGGCAGCGAGCATGTCGGCGTTGGAGTCACGGACGGCACCGGGACCAAGCTCTGCGCCGCCGGTGATGACCTCGTCACCGGTGACCACGAGGCCGATCCGCCAGGGGAGGCGGACGGGCAGCTCGCGCAGCCCGAGGGAGGCGGCGAGCGCGATGAGGCCCGGTCCGATCGCGTCGCCGGCACAGGCGAGCCGTGCGCCGCGGGGGACCTCCTCCCCGACGGCGCGGACATGGCGTCCCGGAGGCGTGTCCGCGAGGACATCGAGGTGCACGTGAGAGGGGGTGGAGCCGGCGCGGGGGGCATCGGTCGCCTCCACCTCGATGACGGTGTCCGCGCCGGGGGGCAGGGGTGCGCCGGTCATGATCCGCGCTGCCGATCCCGGCGGGAGGACGCGGCCTGCGCGGTGTGGATCGGCCGCGGCGGGGAGATCGAGGACGACGGGCAGGCGCCGCTGCACCCTGCCCGGGGCGCCGATGACGGATCCGAGATCGGCGTGTCGCACGGCGTACCCGTCCATCGCGGAGACCGGCAGGTCGGGAAGGTCGGAGGGGGCGAGGACGTCAGTGGCGAGGTGGGTTCCGATGGCGTCCGCGAGCGGCAGGGTGCCGTTGCGCGGGGTGGGCTGGGCGATCTCGCGGAGCGTCCGCTGCCACGCGTCCACTGCAGGATGGTCGGGCAATCTGTCCCTCATAGATGTCCGGCGAGGACGCGTTCGAGGGGACGGTAGTGGGCGACGACCGCGGCGTGATAGGCCGCCTCGTCGCCGGCCTCCAAAGCGTCCAGCATCGCCTGGTGCGCGTCCACGGTATCCAGGATGTCCTCCGCGGGAGGGATCTGCAGCAGCGGCTGCGCGGCGGTGTGGATCTCCCAGAAGGCATGGCCGAGCTGCTTGATCAGCTCATTGTCCAGGGGCTTGAGCAGCAGCGCGTGGAAGGCGGAATCGGCCTCGGCGAAGGACTCGCCCCCTTCCGCGAGCACCCGCATCCGATCCACCGTCGCCGCCAGTTCCGGATTCTCCGTGCCGCGGTAGGCCGCGAGCAGCTCGTCGGTCACCGACACGTCCAGCGCCTTGCGCACGTGCACCACCTCGCGCAGGGTGCGCAGGTCGCTGCCTTCGTTCAGACGCACGCGGAACAGCAGACCGTCGACCAGCGGAGCCATCGACATCGACCCCACGGTGGTGCCTCGACCGTGCCGCACGCTGACGATATCCAGCGTGGACAGCGTGCGAATCGCCTCCCGCACCGAGGAGCGCGAGACCCCCAGCTGCAGCATCAGCTCCGGTTCCGTCGGAATCGGGTCACCCGGTCGCAGTCCCTGCCGCAGGATCAGCTCCTGGATCCGCTCCACGACCGAGGGGGCTCGACGAGGGCCCTCCGAGTGCGTCTGCGCCATGGCGGCTCCCTACTCTCTCGAGCGCGGCCTGTGCGCGCCTCTGCATCCGTCAGTCTGGCAGGCTCCCCGGGGGTGCGCCTGCACGCGTCCGCGGCAACGGTGCTGTTGTCATCCGCTCCGTCGTCCTCTAGAGTACACAGCAGACGTCAGATGTCTGATGTCTGGATGGGCATCGATCCCGGCACCCAGGCCGCGGACATGACGCCACGACCCACCTACGAGAGGGATGCATCAACGGTGATCACGACGAACTCCTT
>JAUNUA010000257.1 GCA_030538435.1 Brachybacterium sp. | reverse complement strand
CCGACAACCCGGACGTCGTCATCGTGAATCCGCCGCGCCGCGGCATCGGGCAACGCCGGCATCCAGTTCCTCGCGCCGGCCCTCGCCGATGACCGCCTCTACCAGGTGGGCGGACTGCTGGAGTCGCTGCTCGAGGAGTCCTGGGGCGGGCCGCTGCTGGACCGGGCGCCCGCACTGCCGACGGCGAGCGCCGCCACCGGATCGAAGGGAGATGCACTGTGAGCGCCACCGACACCCTCGTCGACTACGAGGACGCCACCGACCGCTACGACCCGGTGCTCGGTATCGAGGTGCACGTCGAGCTCGGCACCGCCACCAAGATGTTCGACGGCGCCCCCAACGTGTTCGCCGCCGACCCCAACACCGCTATCACCCCGGTGTCGCTCGGCCTGCCGGGCACCCTGCCCGTGGTGAACCAGAAGGCAGTGGAGTACGCGATCCGGATCGGATTGGCGCTCAACTGCCAGATCGCGGAGACCTGCCGCTTCGCGCGGAAGCAGTACTTCTACCCGGACCTGACGAAGAACTTCCAGACCTCCCAGTACGACGAGCCGATCGCCTTCGACGGCCACCTCGACGTGGAGCTCGAGGACGGAGAGATCGTCCGGGTGGAGATCGAGCGCGCCCACATGGAGGAGGACGCCGGGAAGAACACCCACGTCGGCGGCGCCACCGGGCGCATCCACGGCGCCACCCATTCGCTGGTCGACTACAACCGCGCGGGCGTCCCCCTGGTGGAGATCGTCACCCGGCCCATCACGGGGGTGGGCAAGCGCGCCCCCGAGGTCGCCGCGGCGTACGTGCGGACCCTGCGGGACATCTTCCGCACCCTCGAGGTGTCCGAGGCCCGCATGGAGCGCGGCAATGTCCGCGCGGATGTGAACGTCTCCCTGCGAACCGACGCGGACGCCCCGCTCGGGGTGCGCACGGAGACCAAGAACGTGAACTCCTTCCGGTCCATCGAGCGCACGGTCCGCTACGAGATCTCACGTCACGCCGCGGTCCTCGATGGCGGCGGCAGCATCATCCAGGAGACCCGCCACTTCCACGAGGAGGACGGCTCCACCAGCTCGGGCCGCGTGAAGTCCGACGCCGAGGACTACCGCTACTTCCCGGAGCCCGACCTGGTGCCGATCGCGCCGCCGCGGGAGTGGATCGAGGAGCTGCGTTCCGCGCTGCCGGAGCTGCCCGCCGCGCGCCGGCGCCGACTGCTCGGGGAGTGGGGCTTCAGCGACCTGGAGATGCGCGATGTGCTGAACGCCGGCGCGCTGGATCCGATCGAGCAGACCGTCTCCGCGGGAGCGAGCCCGCAGACAGCCCGCAAGTGGTGGATGGGGGAGCTCGCCCGTATCGCTCGTGAGCGGGAGGTCGAGCTCGAGGACCTCGCCGTCACCCCCGCGCAGGTCGCCGAGCTGCAGGGCCTGGTGGATGCGGGGAAGATCAACGACAAGATCGCTCGGCAGGTCCTCGGGAAGGTCCTCGAGGGCAGCGGGGATCCCGCACGCATCGTGGAGGACGAGGGTCTCGCCGTGGTCTCTGACGACGGCGTTCTCACCGAGGCGGTCGACCAGGCGATCGCCGACAACCCCGATGTGGTGGAGAAGATCCGCGGCGGGAAGGTGCAGGCGATCGGCGCCCTGATCGGACCGATCATGAAGGCCACCCGGGGCCAGGCCGACGCCGGCCGCGTCCGCGAGATCATCCTGGAGAAGGTCGGCGTCCAGGGCGAGTAGTACTGGGCGAGTAGCCACGCAGACCGGGATGTTCACATCGTGACATCCCGGTCTCGCATAGTGAGGCACAAGTGCGTCGGCGCGCGTAGAATCTCCCCATGCCACAGCTCCGCTCCCGCACCACCACCCATGGACGCAACATGGCCGGAGCCCGCGCCCTGTGGCGCGCCACCGGCATGGAGACCAGCGACTTCGGGAAGCCGATCATCGCGATCGCCAACTCCTACACGCAGTTCGTCCCCGGCCACGTCCACCTGAAGAACATGGGGGACCTGGTTGCCGGGGCCGTCAAGGACGCCGGTGGCATCGCACGGGAGTTCAACACCATCGCGGTCGATGACGGCATCGCCATGGGTCACGGCGGGATGCTGTACTCCCTGCCCAGCCGCGACATCATCGCCGACAGCGTCGAGTACATGGTCAACGCCCACTGCGCCGACGCACTGGTGTGCATCTCCAACTGCGACAAGATCACCCCGGGCATGCTGATGGCCGCGATGCGCCTGAACATCCCGGTCGTGTTCGTCTCCGGCGGCCCCATGGAGTCCGGCGAACCGGTCGACGGGGTCGTCGAGCACCGGCTGGACCTGGTGGACGCGATGGCGCTGTCCGCCGACGATTCGGTGACCGATGCTCAGCTCGCCGAGATCGAGGACAACGCCTGCCCCACGTGCGGCTCCTGCTCCGGCATGTTCACCGCGAACTCGATGAACTGCCTCACCGAGGCGCTCGGTCTGTCGCTGCCCGGTAACGGCACGACGCTGGCCACGCACGCGTTCCGTCGCGAGCTGTTCCTCGAGGCAGGGCGGACCGTGGTGGACCTGTGCCGGCGCTGGTACGGCGAGGACGATGCGAGCGTGCTGCCGCGGAACATCGCCACCAAGGCCGCTTTCACCAATGCCATGGCTCTGGACGTCGCGATGGGCGGCTCCACCAACACGGTGCTGCACATTCTCGCCGCCGCGATCGAGGGGGAGATCGACTTCGGGTTGGAGGACATCGATCGTCTGTCCCGCTCGGTGCCGTGCCTGTCGAAGGTGGCGCCGAACGGCACCGCGCACGTGGAGGACGTGCATCGGGCCGGGGGCATCCCCGCGATTCTCGGGGAGCTCGACCGGGCGGGGCTGCTGGATCATTCCGTGCACGCGGTGCATGCCCCGGATCTGGCCACGTGGCTGGGGGAGTGGGACATCCGCGGCAGTGGCCCGAGCGAGAAGGCGAATGCCCTGTTCCACGCCGCACCGGGCGGGGTGCGCACCACCCAGGCGTTCTCCAGCACCAGCATGTGGAAGGACCTGGACACCGATGCCGAGGGGGGTGTCATCCGCGGGGTGCCCCACGCCTTCACCAAGGACGGCGGCTTGTGCGTGCTGACGGGGAACCTCGCCGAGGACGGCGCGGTCATCAAGACCGCCGGCATCACCGAGGACCTCTTCCACTTCGAGGGCACCGCGATCGTCTGCGACTCCCAGGAGGAGGCGGTGCAGAAGATCCTCGACAAGACGGTGAAGGCCGGCCACGTGGTCGTCATCCGCTACGAGGGGCCCCAGGGCGGACCGGGGATGCAGGAGATGCTGTACCCGACGTCGTTCCTGAAGGGGCGTGGGCTCGGCCGCGATTG
>JAUNUA010000256.1:2792-3360 GCA_030538435.1 Brachybacterium sp. | reverse complement strand
CATGCCCGAGCCGAGCTGGTAGTCCGTGATGGACTCCGTCTCGATCTTGCGGTCCGTGGTCGGCGGGATCGGAGACGACGTGACAACGCGGGCCACCCCGAACGCGGGGACGGTGACGATCAGGTCGGCGCCGGAGACGCTGGTCTGCGCGTTGCCGAGCTTGGTCCAGGTGTTGTCGGTCACGCCGTTGCCGTTGGTGACGTCCGAGTCGCTCGCGTCGGCGTCATAGGTGCCGAGTTCGACGCTGGCGATCTGCCCGGCCAGTCCCTCCAGCCGGAACGTGGTCGTCTCGGTCGAGCCCAGCGCGATCTCGGTCGCGGAGCGCTCGATCGCGAACCCGCGGGAACGGGTATTGAACCCGGTCGGGTCGTTGACGACGTTGTAGCTGACCGGGACGGAGCGCACCGTCTTCTGCACCGACTGCCCGGCGGCCGTGGAACCGGTCGGGTTGAAGAACAGCAGGGTGGATCCGCCGACGGCGTCGGAGTTTCGGGTGGCGAGGTCGTAGCCGACCTTGTTGTACAGGGTGTTCACTCCGGTCGCGCGCGCGATCTTCTGTGCGAACGTC
>JAUNUA010000256.1:0-2782 GCA_030538435.1 Brachybacterium sp. | reverse complement strand
CCGCACGCGTCGGTCGGGTTGAACGCGTCGTACAGTGCGTCCCCGTCGAACGAGCACGCGTTGTACCCGTTGTGCAGGGCGCCGCCGGCGACCGTCGCGAACTTCTTCTCGGCCAGGATGGTGTTGTTCATCCCGTCCTCCATCACGGCGGGGAGGTTGTCGCCCTTGTCGACGTTGAACCAGTGACCGCCGTTGCCGATCTTGTACATGTCGCCGACGCCGACGCCGTACGTGTCGATGCCGACGAAGTCCAGGTACGTGCCCACACCTGCCTTGGTGCGCATCATCTCGTTGATGTCGACGAGATACGTGGGGGCACCCTGCTGATGGTTCACGCGCGTCCACACCGGCAGCGCGCTCTGCTTGATGCGCTTGCTGAGGTAGTCGTTGTAGTACCAGACCTGGTACTTGCGGAACTCGGTGTCGCTTGTGACCTTGTAGCCGCCGTGCGCGGCATCGCCCTGGGTGCGCCACAGGTCGCGCTGCGCGATCGTCAGCGGCGACCGGGAGAATCGGTCGGTGCCCAGTCCGTCGGTGGTGGAGACCTCCTTGATCGGGGTGCCGTTCAAGGAGCCGTTGTACGGCTCGTTCTGGGTCTGCACGCCGATCAGGGTGCTGCTGATGTTCTCGCCGGCGGCGTTGGTGAGGGTCGCGGTGTGGTCGGCGATCGCCTGCAGCATGTCGCCTTCCTTCTGCATCAGCGCCTGGTCGCCGCGGTCGCCGAGGAACACGTACATCTGGTTGGGGTCGCCGACCTTCTTCTGGAACAGTGGGGTTCCGATCGACCCGTTGTAGAGCACGTTCTTCGGGTCCCGGTCCACGGTGGTCATCTGATAGTTGTGGAACACGTAGAACGGCACCCGGAAGTCGGAGGCAAGCCCCGTCGAGTCGGACCCGAACCAGATCACCTCGAACTTCAGGCCGTACTTCTCCGCGTACCGCACCAGCGTGTCGTAGTAGCCCCAGTCGATGCTCTCCATGCTCGCGTCGGAGAAGAACAGGCGAGGCCGCAGCGGCTGCTTCAGCCAGTTGTTGTTCGTCGAACTGTCGTCCAGGGTCGACTGCGCCGGCTCGAACGACACAGTCTCAGCTGCGACCGCGGCCTTGTCCGAGCGGTCTGCGGGCGTGGAGGAGGCGACCAGGAAGCTCACGCTGTCCTGACCGTCGGCTTTCGCGTCTGCGACGAAGTCGGTCACGTCCAGGTCATAGAAGTAGGTGCGCTTGATCGGGTCCCAATTCGGGAGCACGGACGTTGGCGCCACGACGGACCCGTCGGCACGCTTCAGGTCGGTTCCGTCGTAGGTGACGGCGCCGAGGCCGGCGGTGTCCCAGGTGAGGTCCTCGACTGGCTGATCGGAGGGCACCCCGTAGAGGTTGAGGTAGTGGCTGTAGTACATGCCCTTGGTGGCCCCGAACTCCGTCTGGCGGTCGTCAAAGCTGTTCACATACAGCCGGATCTTGGACCCGTCGACGTTCTCGACATCGTCGGGGATATCGAACCGGAGGTAACCGAGATCCTGGGCGGCCTCGTCATCCGCGACCCACCGGGTCTGGAAGGTTCCGGTGTCGGCCGGCTCGCCGTCGGGCGAGAGCGTCGCGGACTGCGTCTGCGCGGCCGTGGTCACCTTGTCCTTCTGCAGATCCGACCACAGGATCTGCACGTTGACGGTGTTGTAGCCGTCCTCCGCGACCTGCTTGAACACCTGCTCCAGGCTGCGCTTGTTCGGATCTGACGGGTCGTGCTGCTCGATGGGCACCTCTGGCCGGTAGCCGATCTGCGTCAGCAGTTTGTCTGCCCGCAACTGCAGACCGTTGTACCAGTACGGCTGCCCGTCCACGGTGAGCACCTGGTCCTTGTCGTAGCCGCTACCCTGCGACTTCAATGCCACTGACGAATGAACCGGTGCGCTCTCGATCTCCTCTGCCGCAGCAGATTGCGCGCTAACTGCGCCGAGGACCAGGGCTCCGGCGGCGACGATGCTGCACGTCGAATTGGCACGACTTAGCCATCTTTTTCTCATTGATTTGCTCCTCAGAAGGGTTGCGGAGTGTCCGGTGCGAGACGCATCGAACTGCGTGACGACTGTGATTGCTGGCTGCTCGATCGGGCAGTGTCCCTACATGGCCTGTCGCGACGGGCACATACTTCGTGGTTTGGAAGGTTCCGCAGCTACCCGTGGTCCCATCGGCGACGGCAGACGAGCTCCATGAGCTCTTGACTCGCTGGTCGGCCGTGCTCACACCGGTGCGCACTGCACCAAAGGTGTAGGGCTGCGTCATTGTGCTCCTTCGCATCGCAGACCGTTTCGGCCGCACGCCATCGCGCGACCAACGGGGTCGCGCCCTCGTGAGCGCGGCGCCACCCAAACCCAAGAGTGAACGTTCATCCCAGGCCTCTATCGGAAGATAGTGATCGATCACTAGATTTGTCAAGCATCGCCAATCGGCGCCGCTATCAGACAGCCAGAATCGATCACCCCAAATGGCCACTCATGATGCGGCGCAGACCCGCCGGCAGGCGCCTGGCGAGAGATTGCCGGTGAGGCTGGCAAGCCGCCAAGACTGCGCGGTTGCACTGAAGGCGGAGAAAACGAGGCCAGCGCCTTCTATGAACGAAGGGGAGCACGTGGCACAAAGAGATGTCGGTCAGATCGGCCGACAACGTCGTCAGCGGCACTGGCGCGGGAGCCGACCTGTAATGCAATGAATCCCGGAAAACTGGCGCTGGGAGCATATTGCAGGGGAGCGAATAGCTTCAGGATGCCCCGCGAGCTTGTTGTGT
>JAUNUA010000255.1 GCA_030538435.1 Brachybacterium sp. | reverse complement strand
CATCGCCCCGGCACCGCGCGGCATCCCGCAGATCGAGGTCACCTTCGACATCGACTCCAACGGCATCGTGCACGTCAGCGCCAAGGACCGCGGCACCGGCAACGAGCAGTCCATTCAGATCACCGGCGGGTCCGCCCTCTCCCAGGAGGACATCGACCGGATGGTCAAGGACGCCGAGGCCCACGCCGCTGAGGACGAGGAGCGCCGCCAGAACGCTGAGGCCCGCAACACCCTCGAGCAGCTCGCCTACCAGGGTGACAAGCTGCTGAAGGACAACGGCGAGAAGCTGGAGGACGCGGATCGCACCGCGGCCGAGGACGCCATCAAGGACGCCCGCGAGACCCTCGCCAAGGAGGACGCGGAGACCTCCGAGCTGGAGTCCAAGCGCGACGCCCTGAACGAGGCGCTGCAGAAGGTCGGCACCGCCATCTACTCCCAGCAGGGTGACGCCGCCGGTGAGGGCGCCCAGGGCGCCGAGGGTGAGCCGGCCGCCGATGCCTCCGCGGACGAGGACGTCGTCGACGCCGAGATCGTGGACGACGAGGACGAGGAGAAGAAGTGATGACCGAGGACCGGAGCAACCCCGAGGACGCGCGGGACCCCCGCGAGGAACAGGGCGAGCCGCGGTTCTCCTTCACCGACAAGCGCAAGGTGGACCCGACGGACGGCACCGCCCGTCCGTCGGGCGAGCCCGGCGGGGCCTCGGGCCCTGCTGAGGGCGCGACCGCTGATCCCGTGGACCCGATCGACGCGGAGGCCGCGCAGCTCTTCGAGCAAGCCGCCGCCGAGGGAACCGAGGACGGAGCCACGGGCGACCCGCGTGTCGCCGAACTCGAGGCGCAGGTCGCGAACCTCGCCGAGGAGCTCAAGCGCTCGCAGGCGGAGTACGTGAACTCTCGCCGTCGGATCGAGGCCGCCGCCGAGGTCAATGCCCAGAACGCGGTCGGGCGCGTGCTCAGTTCCCTGATCGGGGTGCTGGACGACGTCGCGCTCGCCCGCCAGCACGGTGACATGGCCGAGGGGACCCCGTTCCACTCGATCAGCGCGAAGCTCGAGGACGCCCTGCGCACCCACGGGATGGAGCGCTTCGGTGAGGTCGGCGAGGAGTTCGACCCCACCCTTCACGAGGCGCTCATGCACGAGGCCTCCGAGGAGGTCGAGGTGACCACCATCGGCACCGTCCTGCAGCCCGGATACCGGATGCAGGATCGGATCCTGCGGCCCGCCCGGGTCGCCACCCGCGGACCGCAGTGACGCCCAGGCGTCACGCCTGACGACGGCGGACCGCCCGCGCAGCCCCGCTGCCCGGAGGTCCGCCGTCGCCCTGTGCGGGCCGGCATGACCGGCCCGCACACACCACCCCATCGACGACAGATCCCCCATCTCTCACCGCACCCCGGAAGGAGGCGCACACGATGTCCGGACAGGACTGGCTCGACAAGGACTTCTACGCGGTGCTCGGTGTCTCGAAGGACGCGAGCGCCCAGGAGATCAAGAAGGCATACCGCAAGAAGGCCAAGGAGCTGCACCCCGATCGGAACCCCGGCGACACCGCCGCGGAGAACCGGTTCAAGCAGGTCGGCGAGGCCTACGGGGTCCTCCACGACCCCGAGCAGCGCCAGCAGTACGACGCGATCCGTGCCATGGGCTCCGGAGGCGCCCGCTTTTCCTCGGGACCCGGGGGGCCCGGTGCCGCCGGTGCCGAGGGGTTCGAGGACGTGTTCTCCGCGATGTTCGGCCAGGGCGGCGGAGGCAGTCGCGTCCGCTTCGGTGGCCCCGGTGGCCAGCAGGCCGGCCCCGACCTCGAGGACATCCTGTCGATGTTCGGTCAGGGCGGCGGAGGCGGCCCCCAGGGGTTCCCCGGCCGCACCGGCCCCGCCGGACCCACCAAAGGCGCCGACCTCACCGCCCGCGTGAAGCTCGACTTCCGCGACGCCGCGCTCGGCACCGAGGTGAAGCTGACCGTCGGGGGACGCCCCGTGACCACCCGCATCCCCGCGGGCGTGCACGACGGGCAGAAGATCCGCCTGCGCGGCAAGGGCCAGCAGAGCCCCACCGGCGGTGAGCCCGGCGACCTGATCCTGACGGTCGAGGTCTCCGCGCACCCCGTCTACACCATGGACGGTGCGAACCTGCGCGTCGTCGTCCCCGTCCGCTACGACGAGGCGGTCCTCGGCACCACCATCCAGGTGCCACTGCTGCAGGGCGGCTCCGTGCGACTGCGCGTCCCCGCGGGCACCCCTGCCGGCCGCACCCTGCGCGCCAAGGGCAAGGGTCTCGTCACCAAGAAGACCACCGGTGACCTGCTGGTGGAGATCCAGGTGGCGGTCCCCACCGACCTCGACGACGAGGCCCGTGCGGCCGTCGAGGCGCTACGCGAGACAATGGCCGGGGACGACCCCCGCGCCGACCTCGCCGAGCGCGCCGCGCGCTGACACCCCACCCGGCGGGCGCACACCGCGCCCGCCCGGCCCCACCCCCGACCCGGAAGGTGGACACCCATGACCCATCCCCACCCCGCCGCATCCCCCGGCGGAGCACACCGCGTCGACGAGCGGGCACCGGTGTTCGTCATCTCCGTCGCCGCCGAACTGTCCGGCATGCACCCCCAGACCCTGCGCCAGTACGACCGCATCGGCCTGGTCTCCCCGCGCCGCACCGCCGGGCGCGGCCGCCGCTACAGCACCCGCGACATCGCGAAGCTCCGCCAGGTCCAGCAGCTCTCCCAGGAGGAGGGCGTGAACCTCGCCGGCATCAAGCGCATCCTCGAACTGGAGGACCAGGTGGCCTCCCTCAGCGACCAGCTGGACGCCGTGCGCCGCATGATCGAGCGTCTCAGCCCCGGGGGTCGGCGCCGCATCTTCGCGGCCGATTCCGACGGCGAGGTCACCTCGATGCGCCACGGCCAGCGCCCCGAGCGTCGCCCCGGCGGGGCGCTCGTGGTGTGGGAACCGCGCACTCGGCGCCGCTGACGAAACGACTCTGGGTGAGACGGGGTGAGACTGCGAGCCGGTCGCGGGCGTCACGCCCATCCCTGTCTCGATTGAACCCGTGGGCAGCCCTGCCCATACTTGATGACCGGTCCCTCTGACCGGCTGTCCTCTCACCGCAGGACTCTCCCCCCCACCGAAGGCACCTCCGTGACCCCTGGCTCCCACCCCGACCCCGGCGCCCCAACCCAGCGCCCGCACCAGCGGAGGGGATCCTCCGTCGCAGGCGAGGACACCTACCCGCACGGGCTCCACCCGGGCCTCGTCCCCGGCATCTCCGTGGACCGCAACCGGGTGCGATTCGGCCTGGACAGACTGGTCTTCGGGCTGACCGCGGTGCTGGTCGTCGCCTTCGTGACCTGGGGGATCA
>JAUNUA010000254.1 GCA_030538435.1 Brachybacterium sp. | reverse complement strand
GAGCGCTCGCTTCACACGCGAGAGGTCGATGGTTCGAGTCCATTCGGATCCACTGAAACAACCCGAAGTTCCCGCCGTCTCCGTGCCGCGGAACCTCGGGTTTTCTCATGCCGTCCCGCATCCGCCGCCGCGCCGCAGAGCTGCCCGACGCTGTCAGCCCGCCGCGGACCGCCCTAGGATGCCAGACGGAGGAACGAGCGGATCGACGAGCAGCCGAAGGGAGGACCGGTGCCGGAGGAGCCCGACCTGCCAGACGCCCCGGAGTCCGCAGCGCAGCCCCAGCCGACGGAGGCCATCGACCCGACGATCGACGACACCTCCTCACCGGTCGCACTGGACCCCGTCGTCCGCTCCACCGCCTCCCCGCAGCGCGGGCATACCGGCTTCGTCCGCTCGCTGACCTCCTCGATCGCCTCCTCCTGGAACTCCGCCCGCGAGGCGCAGGAGCAGGACGAGGAGTGGGACGAGGCTCCCACACCCGTCGACGGCGCAGCCCGCCGGTCCGAGTCGACCCCTGAGGCGGACCGGCACGAGTTCGCCCCCGACGCGTTCTGGAGCGCCCACGGAGACCAGGAGCCCTCGCCCCGGGAGACCGCGGGGCACGAGGCCCACCCCGCCACCGGCGCGGTCGACCTGCGACCGCTCGGCGGCTACGACCCCCAGACCTCCACCTACACCTTCCACGACCCCACCCCCACCCACCGGCCGACGACCGACCGCAGTGCGGGGGAGCGGACCTACGGCGAGTGGGGCCACGACGCGCGGCACCATCAGGCCTGGCACCTCAGCGACGGCGGCCGCGTGCACAGCCCGGCGGTGGGCTCCATCCCGATCATCGACCCGCACACCGGTCTGCCCGCCCTGCCCGGCGAGCCTCCGGCGAAGCCGTCGACGTCGTCGTCGGTGCCCGGCGGTCCGGCCGCCCTGACCGCCCCGGCCGCCCCGACGGCACCGACCACCCCGCCGACCGGTCCGCAGGACGACGCAGCAGCGGGCGACGGAGCGGCGAGCCACGGGGTCGAGGCGCCGCCGGCGGGGCCGACCTCGCCGATCTCCCGTCCCGGCGAGCCGCTGCGTCGTCGCTCGGTGCTGCGGTCCTCGCCGCGCGGATCGGGACGGTCCGGCCGCCCCCTGTTCGACCGCGGGGTCTTCGACCAGAAAGTCCGACCCGAGTCGGTGCTGCGTCGGCTCATGCGACCTGAGGCGCCGATGACCTCCGCGATCCCGATCGTCGACCACCTGGCCGGCACCCCGTTCGAGAATCCGCGCCAGGCCGAGGCCCCGGTGGACACCGACGAGCTGGAGACCATCGCCTTCGTCCTGGACATCGGTGAGGCGCTCTTCCGTTACGGCGCGGGCGCCCTGGAGGTGGAGACCTCCATCATCGCGATCACCGCGGCCTTCGGGATGAAGAACACCGACGTCGACATCACCAACCAGTCGATCAGCCTCAACTGGGCGCCGGAGGGCAAGATCCCCTACAGCCGGGTGCGCGTGGTGCGTTCCTGGTCGAGCAACTTCCAGGCCCTGGCGGGGGTGCATCACCTGGTCACCGACATCATCTCGGGTCGGCTGACCCGCACCGAAGCCGCCGGGCAGCTCGAGGAGATCACGCACGAGCCCAAGCCGTTCCCCCGGTGGATGGTCACCCTGGCCGGGGCGGTGTTCGCCAGCGCCTTCGCCAGCTTCCTCGGAGCACCGCTGCTCGACGCCACCATCGGCTTCTTCGCCACCCTGCTGGTGCTGGCCACCACCCGACGCCTGTCGAACCTGAAGGTCCCCGAGTTCTACTGCCTCTCCGCCGGGGGGTTCGTCGCGACGTTCATCGCCATGGGCGCGGTCGCCCTGGAGATCCCGGTCGAGCCCTTCCACGTCGTGGCCGGGGGTCTGATGATCATGCTGCCCTCGGTGCGCGTGGTCTCGGCCATCCAGGACGCGATCAACGGGTTTCCCCTGACCTCGGCGGGGCGGATCGTGTCCTCGCTGATCGCGTTCATCGGCCTGACCTCGGGCATCATGGTCGCCGTCATCACCGCCAGCCAGCTGGGCACCCCCGAGATCGAGCCCGCCCGCGCCCTGGAGCGTCTGTACCCGTTCCCGGTGCTGGTGGCCCTGGTGTTCGTCGCAGCGGTCGCCGCCGCCATCGTCGAACAGGCCCGCTGGCGGATCCTGGTGCCCATCGGAGCCGTCTCCGCGCTGGGGTTCTGCGCCTTCTACGCCGCCGAGCTCACCGGCCTCGGCGAGCGGGTCACCCCGGTCATCGGCGGCATCGTCGTCGGAACCCTGGGCCGACTGGTGGCGCTGCGGATGAACGCCCCGCAGCTGGTGGTCGCCGTGCCGGCGATGATGTTCATGCTGCCCGGGCTGATGGTGTTCCGCGGCATGTACTCGGTGGCCATGCGCACCGAGACCGACGTCCTCGCCGGGCTCCCGGTGGGGGTGCGGCAGTCCGCCGAGATCCTGGACCAGGTGCCGATCGGCATGCTGACCGGGCTCGCCGACCTGTTCAACGCGATGATCATCATCCTCGGCATCGCCGGGGGGATCGTGCTCGGTGATGTGATGATGCGGCCCTTCACCTCGGCCATCCAGTCCCACGAGCGGCGTCGGTTCCGCAACCGCTGAGCCCCGGTCCGAGTCCGGGGAGGGCCCGCCGGCGACCGCGACGCCGCCGGCAGCGTCAGCCCTGGGGCAGGGCCCAGTCCACCGGCGCGGCCCCGAGCTCCTCGAGGGCGGCGTTCGTCCGGGAGAAGGGCTTGGAGCCGAAGAAGCCGCGGGAGGCCGACAGCGGCGACGGATGCGGGCTGGTCAGCACCCGGGTGTGGGGTCCGGAGTCGAGCAGCGGGGCGAGCTTCCGGGCGTCGGCGCCCCAGAGCACCGAGACCAGCGGGGTGCCCCGGTCCACCAGGGCGCGCACCGCCGCCTCGGTCACCGCCTCCCAACCGATGCCCCGGTGGGAGGCCGAGGAGCCGGCGGTCACCGTGAGGACCCTGTTGAGCATCAGGACACCCTGTGAGGCCCAGGGGCGCAGGTCGCCGTGGGCGGAGACGGGGACGCCGAGGTCGTCGTGCAGCTCGGTGAAGATGTTCCGCAGGCTGCGCGGCAGGGGCCGGACGTCGGGGGCCACGGCGAAGGACAGGCCGATGGGATGCCCCGGAGTCGGATAGGGGTCCTGCCCGATGATGAGCACGCGCACGTCCTCGAAGGGCTGGCGGAAGGCGCGCAGCACATCGGAGGAGGCCGGCAGGATCTGCTCCCCGGCGGCCCGACGGCGCCGCAGCTCCTCCCGCACGTGGGCGAACTGCTCCTGCTGGGAGGCCAGCGCGTGCTCCCAGCCCGGCTCCAGCGGGTCGATCAGGTGCTCCGA
>JAUNUA010000009.1:23405-24385 GCA_030538435.1 Brachybacterium sp. | reverse complement strand
ACGCGCCCCGCGACACGCTCCGCTGTGAGCGCACAGGCTGGACACGGCTCGACTCATCGCTGCTATGGTAGGGATCAATAGTCCCCCCGCCGCCTCTCTCGCCTCCGGCGATGACGCACACTGCGGGGGTCCTCTTCTTTCTAAGGTCCTTGTCATGTCAGCCCCTCCCTTCCTGACGGTCGAGGAGCGCGTGCAGTACCTGTACGACCGGGAGTACTTCGCTCCCGGGACCGTGGATGACACTCACCGAGCGCGACTGGCCGAGACCAACTTCCACTACTTCCTGGGCTACGCCCGCAACTACCGGGCGCTGGTGGGTCGTCAGCAGGTCCAGGTGACCCAGAAGCATCCTGATGACGTGTTCCGGGTCATCGACCTCGACGCGCGCGTCTCTGCTCTGATCCACGAAGGGCTGAGGAGCGCCGAGTGGCGACTGCGCGCCGCTGCCGTGGAGCGCTACTGCGCGAAGTTCGCCTCATCCAACTCGTTCCTCCAGCCCACCCAGTACCGAGCGACCGACCGGACCAGCCGAGACCGGATGATCGAGAGTCTCCTGCTGCACATCTACCGGCACGACGAGCCCTACGTGGACGAGTGCCTGCGGGAGGCGTCCCTGCTGAAGGGCATCAACAAGCCGCGCCGTTACGAGGGGCAGTGCCACGCCGACTGCCTCGCCCTCGCCTCCGACCTCCCCCTGTGGGCGGTCGTGGACAGTTTCAGCCTCGGTCTGCTCGGCCAGTTCGTCATGAACTGCGACACCGACCAGTCCTCCCCGGTCTGGAAGACCGTCGCCAAGGACCTCGACATCAGCGCCCAGGTCTTCGAGACGCAGGTGAAGTCCCTGGCGTACCTCCGCAACTCGGTCGCCCACCACGCCCGCCTGTGGATGCGCCCCACATCAGACAGCGCCAAGAAGCCCCGCATGGTCGAGAAGCGGCTTCGGGGAGTGCACCCCAAGTCGATGCACTGGGCCTTCATGA
>JAUNUA010000009.1:18393-23395 GCA_030538435.1 Brachybacterium sp. | reverse complement strand
GTTCCTCCCCAAGGACCAGCGCCAGCCGTTCGCGGATCGAGTGGACACCTTGACCAGCGAGGACCCCATCTACCGGCACGGCATCACGAGCGTCCACGAGGCCACCAGGTCCTCATGAGCCGCCCGTTGACCCGGCCCGTGGACAATCCATCGAATCCTTAGGGACAACGCACCACCGGAGGGGATGCATCGTGCCTAGTCAGGGATTCACGGAAGTTCTCCGGCCAGGGCCATGCGGTGCAGATCGAGCGGCGAACCCTCGCCGTGAGGGTCCTTGCACCGCTGCCGCCGGGGGCAGCACCGCACTGAGCAACGCGCCGCAACGACTGCTCAGTCCGACCCCCGCGCCTGCTCGCGGCCAGCAGCCGGCGTTCACCCGCTGCGCTTCGTCCCCGTGCCGCCCTTCTTCCGCACCTTCCGCTGCTCCAGCTCGCTCGCGACGTCCTCTACGTACACGAACTGGGACCGGTCCGGGCGCTCGTAGTCGGTGTCGCGCTCCGCGGGGCGCTTCGGGATGGTGATGGTGTTCGGCTCCACGTACTCCCATGGCACCCGCTGCAGGATGTCGTGGATGACGTTGATGCGAGAGCGCTTCTTGTCCTCACTCTCCACGGTGACCCAGCGGGCGCCCGGGAGATCGGTCGCGGCGAACATCGTGTCCTTTGCCCGCGAGTAGTCCTCCCAGCGGGTGATCGACTGGACGTCCATCGGGGAGAGCTTCCAGCGGCGCATCGGGTCATCGGCCCGGGAGCGGAAGCGCGCCTCCTGCTCCTCGTCGGAGACGGAGAACCAGTACTTGATCAGCCGGATTCCGTCCTCGACCAGCATCCGTTCGAAATCGGGGGCCTGACGGAGGAACCGGTGGTACTGGGCGTCGGTTGCGAAGCCCATCACCCGCTCCACCCCGGCGCGGTTGTACCAGGAGCGGTCGAAGATGACGATCTCCCCGGCGGCCGGGAGGTGCGGGACGTACCGCTGGAAGTACCACTGGGTCTTCTCTCGCTCCGTCGGTGCCGGCAGTGCCACAACGCGGGCGTGCCGCGGGTTCAGGTACTGGGTGATGCGTTTGATGGCCGAGCCTTTCCCGGCGGCATCGCGGCCCTCGAAGACCAGGCATACCCGCTCCCCGGTTTCGATCACCCACTGCTGGAGGGCGACGAGGTCGGACTGCAGGCGCTTGAGTTCCTTCTCGTAGGCCTTCTTATCGAGCTTCGGGGGCGGCGCGTCGCTGCGCTCGTGGTCATGGCGTGACATGACCGGAGACTACGTGCGCCCGACGCCCAAGGAAAGGGCCGGTGGTCCCGACTGGGCCGAGCCCCCGCCCGCGCCGCCGCGGAGTCCCGCCCACCCGCGCGGGGCGAGCTCCGAGTCGAGCACGACGCTGGCGGCGCCGAGCGCACCCACCTCGTCCCCGAGGGACGAGGACTCGACAGGCGCCGGGGTACCGGGCCGACCCCGGTCCCGGTCGGCCGCGCGGCGCACCTCGGGGAGGGTGTAGGGCTGGAGCTTCGCCCACAGTGGCCCGCCGATGATCACCCGATCCGGATCGTGAACGGCGATGAGGGTGCCGACTGCCTCGCCGAGCGCCCTCCCGTGCAGGGCGAGCGCCTCCAGCGCCACCGGATCCCGGCGGTCGGCCCGCGCGAGCATCTCTCCGAGCGATCGGGCCAGCCGGCGTGGTTCCGTCGTGGGCTCCGGTTCCTGCCCCGCAGGCGTGACCAGGCGGGCGAGGTCCGTGTACACCGCGAGGCAGCCCTCACGCCCGCACTGACAGGTCCGACCCGGGATTCCCGTCGGCAGGTGGCCGATCTCCCCCGCGAGTCCCCCTGCTCCGCGCAGCACTGTCCCGTCGACAGCTACGGCAGAGCCCACCCCCGAGCCGACGTACACGTACAGGACAGTCCCGGCGGTGCGGGAGGCTGCCCATAGCTCCCCGGTGAGCGCGGCGGTGGTGTCCTTCTCCACCAGTGCCGGGCGCCGGGTCCTCTCCTCGATCAGCCGCACCACGGGGACGTCCCGCCACTGCGCGAGCCACGGAGGGTCGACGACCGTGCCGGTGGTGACGTCCAGGCCACCCGGTGTCGCCACGCCGATCCCGAGCAGTCCATCGATGCCGCGCGCGACGCCGGCTCCGGAACAGAGCTCTCCGAGCGCAGCGATCACCCGGTCCAGGTCCTCGAGGGCGCTCGGCCCGGGCGGACCGATGTCACGCAGTCCCACCACGCCGCCGCCGAGCCCAAGGATTGCGATGCGCATCTGCGCAGGATCCACATGTACGCCGGCCGCGAGCAGACTGTCAGGCACGACGCGCAGCAGCGTCGAGGGCTTTCCGCGACCCTCGCGTGCGGTCCCCGCAGGGACCAGGAGGCCCCGCTCCGTCAGGCGGTGGACGATCCGGGAGATGGCCTGTCGGGACAGGCCCGTCTCCCGCACCAGGTGTGCCTGAGCGAGGCCACCGGGGCGCTGCCGCACCGCCTGCAGCACGAGCTTCTCGTTGAAGTCGCCGAGGTCCGGCATGGACGACCCGCGCATGCGCCCCCCCTTGAATATGTCCATCACTGTGAGTAATGTGCCTCACAGTAGAGGAACCAGGTGGTGGACCACAACGTCGCGGACCACGAAGCCCCAGCGGGACCGATGGCATCAGTGACGACGCACCCCCCGTACATACGACGCCCCGATCAGGAGCACCCATGACGACTACCGGCATCGCCGTGCTCAGCGCCTGGCACGTCCACGCTGAGGAGTACGCTCGCGCAGCCCACGACAATCCCCACGCTGAGGTCAGCGTGTTGTGGGACGACGATCGTGAGCGCGGCAGCGCGCTCGCCGAGACCCTTGGCGTCCCCTATGACAGCGACCTGGATCGGGTCCTCGCGCGCGAGGAGATCCACGGGGTCACCGTCACCACGGCCACCACCGACCACCTCGCGGTGATCGGTGCCGCGATCGACGCCGGCAAGCATGTCTTCACCGAGAAGCTGCTGGCCCCGACGGTCGAGGAGTGCGAGGAGCTGATCGACCGCGCCCGCGCTGCCGGGATCACCCTTACCGTCTCGCTACCGCGCCTGACGCACGGGTACACCTCCGCCATCCGCCGGATCCTCGACGAGGGCACCCTCGGGCAGCTCACCTACACCCGCATCCGCCTCGCCCACGACGGTGCCGTGCGCGACTGGCTGCCCGCCCGCTTCTATGATCCCGCCGCCGCGATCGGAGGGGCCTTCTCGGACCTCGCCGCCCACCCCGTCTACCTCACGCAGGAGATCCTGGGGACGGACCTCACCGTGGTCGGCGCCGCGTACACCGACCTGACCGGTCGCGGTGTCGAGGACAACGCGGTCGTGACCGTGACCTCTCCGGACGGCGCCATCGGCAGCATTGAGACAGGTTTCGTCACTCCTGCGAGCCCCTTCTCCATCGAGATACACGGAACCGCCGGCAGCCTCCAGTACGGCCTGGGACCCGACGCCGCGATGCTGCTGGACTCCGGATCGGGATGGGCCGCCGTGGACGCGCCCGCCGACGACCCGATCCTCGTGGACACCTGGATCGACCACATCCGCGCCGGCACACCGGATGTCGACACCCCTGCCCGCGCTATCGCACTGACAGCCCTCGTCGAGCAGGCAAACCGCGCCGCCTCCCTGACCACCTCCTCGGAAGGATCCACACGATGACCGACGCCTCGACCTCCTCCGCCACCGACGGGCCCGTGCGGATCGGCCTGATCGGCGCTGGCGGCATCGCCGGCGCCCACCTGAACGGCTACCGCGCCCTCGGCGAACAGGTGAGCGTCGTTGCCATAGCCGACGCCGACCCTGCCACCCTGGCTGCCCGCACCGAGGAGACGGGTGCACGCGGTTACGCGAACTTCTTGGACCTGATCCATGACCCGGAGGTCGACGCCGTCGACATCTGCCTCCCCCACCACCTGCACCGCGGCGCGATCGTCGCGGCGGCGGGTGCCGGCAAGCACATCCTGTGCGAGAAGCCGCTGTGCTTGACCGTCGACGAAGCCCGCGAGGTCCGCGAGGCCGTCGACGACGCGGGCGTGACTCTGATGTGTGCCCACAACCAGCTGTTCCTGCCGGCGGTCGCTGCTGCGAAGACCGTTCTGGACTCCGGGGCCCTCGGTGATGTGTACGAAGTGCGCACCACTGACTCGTTCCACAACAACTTCGACCCGGAGAACATGGGCTGGCGCGCCAACGCCGCCACCTCCGGCGGTGGCGAGTTCATCGATACCGGGTATCACCCCAGCTATCTGCTGATGAACCTCGCAGGAGCGGTGCCGGTGGAAGCTTTCGCGATGATGTCCACCCACCGGTTGACGTTCATGGAGGGAGAGGACTCCGCGCAGGTGCTGGTGCGCTTCGACGGGGGGCGTGTCGGCCAGCTCGTCACCAGCTGGGCCTACGACGCGGCCCCCGGCACCGAGCGCTTCTCCGTGGTCGGAGAGAAAGGTTCCCTCAGCTCCGACGGGACCGTCCTGCGGGTGAAGCTGCGCGGCGAGGAGGAGCAGGTCACCACCCACGAACCCGTCGACACGTTCGCTGCGGAGATCGCCGACTTCGTGGACTGCATCCGCACCGGACGCCGCCCCCTGCACACCGAAGCTGAGGGGATCGCCGTGCTCGGCATCATCCTCGCCGCGTACGAGAGCGCCCGGACCGGCCGGGTCGAGGAGGTCGAAATGCCATGAGCACCAGAACCGTGGATCAGCGGGAGACCGTCAAACCTCGGAAGAAGGGTAGATCCCCGCGGGACATGCGCAATCTGCGAACAGGGCTACTGTTCGTCTCGCCCTGGGTGGTCGGCGTGCTCGTCTTCGTGGTCTACCCGCTGATCTACTCGTTCGCGATCAGCCTCACGGAATATTCGGGCATGGCCGACCCGACATTCATCGGCTTCCAGAACTACGTCACAGCCGCCCTCGATCCCCTGGTCCACACCGCCGTGGGCAACACCCTCTACTTCATGGTCTTCGCGATTCCCCTGG
>JAUNUA010000009.1:11217-18383 GCA_030538435.1 Brachybacterium sp. | reverse complement strand
TGCTGCTGGCAATCGCGATGAACCGCAACGTCCGGGAAGTCGCGCTGTACCGGACGATCCTCTACCTGCCCTCCCTGATCCCGGCGTTCGCCCTCTCGTTCATCTTCATCGTGTTCGTGAACCCTCAGTACGGTGTGGTCAACCGCTTCCTCGGCCTTTTCGGGATGCCGGACACCAACCTGCTGGGAGAGCCCTCCACCGCCAAGATGGTCATCATCCTGATGGCACAGCTCGGAGCTGGGAACGCTGCCCTGATCTTCCTGGCCGGTCTGAAGAACATCCCGCCGACCCTGTACGAAGCCGCCCGCGTGGATGGCGCTGGACCGGCACGCCAGTTTGTCTCCATCACGCTTCCGCTGCTCACCCCCACCATCCTGTTCAACCTGATCACGGGAATGTCCGGGGCGATGATGATCTTCACCGAGGCGTACATCATGACCGACGGAGGGCCTGATAACGCGACCCTCTTCTACATGCTCTACCTCTATCGCAACGCGTTCTCCTACGGCGCGCTCGGCTACGCCTCGGCGCTCGCCGTTGTCCTGTTCCTGTTCGGCATATTCCTCGCGGGACTTGTCTATTGGCTGTCCCGCCGCTTCGTGAACTACGAAGTGTCGGCCGGGTGAGTGGAAGGAGACTCCGATGACCCAGCCACGCACCGTCACCTCAACCAGCACCGCCGGAAGCGGCCCCGGCGCCGGACCGTCCGTCCATGAGCCGGCCGGGGGCACGCCCGGCGGTACGCCGCTCAAGACCTCGTCCACGTATCATCGACGTCCCGATGGCTCCCGGCCATCAGCCGCCAGCGCCTGGGTAGCCCGGTTCGTGATCCTCGCGGTTCTGCTGCTCTTCTTGCTTCCCATTTATTGGATGCTCATAAGCTCGGTGAAGGGCCAAGAAGAACTCGCGCGGATCCCTCCGTCGCTGATCCCCGAGGAATGGAACTTCATCAATTTTGTCACCGCGACGCAGGTGATGCCGTTCTGGCTCTTCTTCCGCAACAGTGTGATCATCACTGTCAGCGTTGTTGTATTTAGCGTCGTCAGCAATTTCATCGTGGCCTACGGCTTCTCCTGCGTGCAGTGGCCCGGCAGGGACAAGCTGTTCTACATCGTTCTCGCCACGCTGTTCCTCCCCTTCCCCGTGACGCTGATCCCCATGTTCGACATGTGGGCCGGGCTAGGACTGGTCGACACCTGGGCACCCCTGATCGTCCCCGCGCTGTTCGCTGGAGGCTTTTTCACGTTCCTCCTGCGGCAGTTCATGATGCAGATCCCCCGGGACATGTTGGATGCTGCTCGCGTCGACGGGGCCAGTGAATGGTCTATCGCCTGGCGCGTCGTGTTCCCGAGCGCCCGTCCGGCCCTCACTGTTGTGGCAATCTTCGCGGCAGTCGGTACGTGGAACGACTTCATGGGCCCCCTGATCTACCTCCAGTCCGAAGAACGGCAGACCCTGTCCATCGGCATGCAGGTATTCCGGTCGGTTAACGCTGAGGACGTGCCAGCGAACCTGCTGATGGCGGCATCCCTACTGGTCGTTCTCCCGCTGATCATCCTGTTCTTCGCCTTCCAGAAGTACTTCGTCAGCGGCATCACTCTAGGAGGCTTCAAGTGATCGATCGCCGCACACTGTTCCGAACCCTCCTCGCCGGGGGTGCCGTCACCGTCGCCGGGGGGTCCATCACCTCCTGCACCAACCGTCCGGTGGGCGACGAGCGCGACCCGAACTCCGTCCGACTGTGGGGGATCTGGGCATCCGACGCGGACAAGGAGGCTGACGTCCTCGAGGCCTTCTCCGAAACTCATCCGGATGTCGCCGTGACCGTGTCCCAAGTGCCATCGACGGGCCAGGAAGACGCATCGGCTGTCCTCACCTCGGTGCGGGGCGGCACCGGCCCCGACCTGTTCTTCATGGACCGCTTCAACGGCGCCCAATACGCCTCGCTCGGACTGCTCGAGCCCATCAACGACATGGTCGAGGAGTACGAAGGCCGGTCCGCCGAGGAGGTCGTGTCCGGCTGGGTCAAGTTCGCCACCGACGAGCTCTACTACGACGGCGAATGGTACGGCCTGCCGATGGACACCGACACCCGCGCCATGTACTACAACACCAAGGTCGCGGAGGATGCGGGGATCGACCTGGACCTGCTGGATCCCGAGAACGGTCCGATCACCTTCGACCAGCTGTGGGAGATCAACGACCAGGTCAACCGGCAGGACTCCCGCGGGACCTACGAACGGGTGACCTTCTTACCCTGGGATGACCAGGCCTCGCTCCTGATGTGGGCGATGGCCCACGGCATAACGTTCTTCGACAACGAGACCTGCCGCATCACCTTGGACTCACCGGAGATGCTCGAGGTCGCGACCACCTACCGCAGCTGGGTGGAACGCCTGGACTTCCCCCGCTTGGACGCCTTCAAGGCCACCTACGAGCCGCCAAATTCCCCGCCGACCCAGACGTCGTTCTTCTCCGACCGCCAATTGTTCCAGATCAGCGGTCCCTGGGGCATCCAGTCACTGCGGGACTACAAGCCCGACATGGAGTACGGGGTGACGCACCTGCCGCTCCCCGATGAGAACGCCGACCCGTTCACCTGGGCGGGAGGATTCGCACTCTCGATGCCCCGGGGATCCAGCATGTCCCGAGCGGCGTGGGACCTCATGAAGTTCTACGCCGGTTACGAGGGACAGCGCATCCTCATGCCCGCGATCAGCCGCATCCCCACAAACATCCAGGCGATCGAGGACACCGACGCGTGGAACTCGGACATCCAGTTCTTCGTGGACATCATGCAAGTCGCCCACTCCCGTCCGCCCCTACCGGTGGGCTCACGTCTGTGGAACGCAATGTTCACCATGCAGGACAGTCTGAATCTGGGGTCTCGCACACCAGAGGAAGCTGTCGAGATGGCGCAGAACTACGTCGACCCTGCGATGCAGAGCTTCTGCCCCATCGAGCTGCCGGACGACTTCGGGGAGCCGGACCCGAGCTTCGATGTGCCTGACCAATGACGCCTCCCCCGTAGACTTCCCCCACCCGTCGTTCCCCCTGGCAGGAGACCGTGATGCAGCAGTTCACCATGCCCCATACCGAGATCACCGCGCCCGAGGTGGTCCTCGGTCTGATGCGGATCAACGAGAAGTCCGATGAGCAGATTCGCGAGCTGGTCGGTGCCGCCCGCGACGCCGGCATCGACTTCTTCGACCATGCCGACGTCTACGGGGACGAGAAGCACCACTGCGAGCGCCGCTTCGCCGAGGCGATGCAGCTGACCTCCTCCGAGCGCGAGCAGATCACCCTGCAGACCAAATGCGGGATCGTCGGCGATGGCCCCTACTTCGACTTCTCCTACGAGAACATCATCCGCTCGGTCGAGGGGTCCCTGCGGGCACTGGACACCGACTACATCGACATCCTGCTGCTCCACCGGCCCGATGCCCTCGTGGAGCCCCAGGAGGTGGCCCGCGCCGTCGACGAGCTGGTCGCAGCCGGGAAGATTCACCACCTCGGCGTCTCCAACCACACTCCCCGGCAGATCGACTACCTGCGCACCGCGGTCACCCAACCGATCGTCGCGAACCAGCTGCAGCTGTCGATCACCCACGCGACACTGGTCGCCCACGGTGTCGCCGCGAACATGCAGGAGCTCGAGCAGTCCCAGACGCTCGACGGCGGCGGCCTGCTGGACTACTGCAGGATCCACGACATCACCGTGCAGGCCTGGTCTCCGTTCCAGGCCGGGTTCTTCACCGGGGTGTTCCTCGGCAACGAGAAGTACCCCGAGCTCAACGCCGTCATCGACCGGCTCGCCGCGCAGTACGACGTCACCCCGGAGGCGATCGCGACCGCATGGATCACCCGGATCCCCGGTCCGATGCAGGTGGTGCTCGGCACCACCACCCCGCAGCGGGTGACCGACTCCGCTGCAGGGTCCGACGTGCGCCTCAGCCGCGCCGAGTGGTACGAGCTGTTCCGCGCCGCGGGGTGGACCGTCCCCTGACCCCGCCCTGACGGCGAGGTGACAGCGGCGACGCGGCGTCAGCCCTTCCGGGCCTCCTGCTCCGCGAACAGAGCGTCGAGGTCGAGCGGCTCCTGATCAGCGTCGAGATCCTGGACCTCCAGCGGGCAATCCCCGAGGTCACGGATCGGCAGGCGCTCACCGCCCTGGTTCATCGACTGGTGCGCAATCACCCCGGGCAGGGTGTACCGGGCAGCCTGCCACGCGTTCACTGCGGGTTGGATGCCATCGGCCACCGCGCGGGCGAAATCGTCGACGAGGAAGTGGTGCGCGCCCTCGTGACCATTGGGCTTGCCCTGGAACTCCACCGGCAGGCGAGCCTGGTGATGCGAGGGCGCGGATCCCGCCACGAACGCGTCCCGCAGCGCCGGAGCCACGTCTGCCAGACGTGGATCGTCCAGGTCCATGGTCGCCCCGGTCGCCACCAGCTCGGTCACGTCCAGCACCCGCTCCTTGTCATGCCAGTAGGTCACGTCGATCGTCTCCTCGAAGGAGGAGGCCTCGCCGAAGAACCGGAAGCGGGACTCCCGCTTGTGCGAGGGGTAGCCCACGCGGCGGAGTTCGTTGGTGCGGAACGCGCCGCCGTTGTCCATCTCGAAAAGGGCGAAGGCGTTGGAGACGTCGTTGCCGAACATCGAGACGTCCTTGTCGAACACCCCGTCGCCGCGCGTGTCCGGCCGTCCGATCGCGGAGACCGACACCGCATGGTTGTCGATCACGCCGAGGACCCCGCCGATCGAGTGCGTCGGGTACAGCAGCGGCGGGTAGGAGGCGGTCGCCTTCCAGGTATCCCCACCGGAGTACCGGTAGGCGTCGTAGAAGCCGAGATCCATGTCGTGGACGTAGTCACCCTCGGCGTAGAACACCTCCCCGAAGACGCCCTGACGGTGCAGCCTCCGGGCCAGCACCACTGCGGCGTTGTACTGGCTGGTCTCGCCCATCATGTAGACGAGCCCGGTGCGCTGGACCTCCTCGGTTATCTGGCGGATCTCCTCCTCCTCGATCGCCATCGGCACCGAGGAGTACACATGCTTCCCGGCGCGCAGTGCCGCGAGGGCGTGCTGGCCGTGGGTCCAGCGCTGGGTGAAGATCGCGACCGCGTCGACGTCGGACTCCAGCAGGTCCTCGAGGGTGTCGAATCGGCCGGCGAAGGACACCCCGCCGCCGCTGCGGTTCTCTAGGGCGTCGATGCGCTCGGGGACGGAGTCCACCGCGTACAGCGCGTCGATCTCGGGATGGGCGGCGAACAGCTCCGCGAAGTGGGTACCGAATTGGCCGATGCCGACAATGCCGAGGGAGAAAGCCATGGGGTGCTCCTGGAACGGGGGTGGGTCGTGGGTTCAGCCTAGACGTGCGACGGCAGACCGAATGGTCCGTCAGTCGCCGTATCCAGCCGGGGTGCCTATGGTGAAACAGTGAGCGCCACCGCGCCCGGCACGAACCGGGCCACACCCCCCACACACCCCTCCGCGGGTGCCGATGGGGCCCGCAGCGCCATCGCGCTGCGATCGGACGTCGAGGCCATGCCGGACATCAATGCCGCCATCGGCGCCACCCCGCTGGTGCGCCTCTCCCGGCTCTTCCCCGACTCCGGCCTCGAGATCCTCGCGAAGATCGAGACGCTGAACCCCGGGGGCAGCACCAAGGATCGCCCGGCCCGCTCCATGGTCGAGGATGCGCTGGCCTCCGGCCGCCTCCGCCCCGGCGGCACCGTTGTTGAATCCAGCTCCGGGAACCTTGGTGTAGCGCTCGCCCGGATCTGCACCTTGGCCGGCGTCGACTTCGTCTGCGTCGTCGACTCCCGCGCGAACCCCACCACGCTGCGGACGATCGCCGCGTACGGCGGCCGCATCGAGCAGGTCACCGAGCCGGACCCCGTCACCGGCGACCTGCTCACCGCACGCCTGAACCGCGTCCAGCACCTCCTGGAGGAGATCCCCGGCGCGGTGAACCTCCACCAGTACGGCAACCCCGCGAACCCCGCTGCGCACCGCGACGGCACCATGCGGGAGATCGCCGAGGCCACCGGACACGACCTGGACGTGCTGGTGGCTGCGTGCAGCACGACGGGCACCATCGGCGGCTGCTCCGCCTACATCCGCGAGCACGGCATGCCAACCCGCACCGTCGCGGTCGATGCCGTCGGCAGCGCCCTGTTCGGGGGGATCCCCGGCACGCGGCGCCTGCCGGGCATGGGCGCGGGCTTCGCCACCGAGCTGTCCGGGCAGGTCGAGCCCGACCAGGTGGTGCGGGTCGAGGAGCTCCACTGCGTCGCCGGGGCGCGACTGCTGGCCGCCCGGGAGGGGATCCTCGCCGGCGCCTCCACCGGCGGGATCGTCCATGCCCTCGGCATGCTCGCCCCCGACCTCGAGCCCGGCTCGCGGGTGGTGATGATCGTCCACGACGGCGGCGCCCCGTACCTGGGCACTGTGTACGACGACGCCTGGGTCACAGAGACCCTCGGCGCCGAACCGGAGGACGTCACCGCGGCGATCACCCGCCTGGAGGAGGGCGCCCGGCGTGCCTGAGCTGCACGAGTATCCGCCCCACGCGAGATCGGGCGGCGCCGCCGGGCAGGCCCCATCGTCCCGCTCCGTGCGCCTGGTGGTGATCGGCGCCGGCCCGAAGGCACTGTTCGCCCTCGAGGAGCTCGCCGCGCAGTTCGAAACGAACAAGCCGCGCTCGGCCGAGGACCAGCACGGTCCCCTGGAGGTGACGGTCATCGACCCCGGCGCCGAGCCGGGCACCGGTGCCGCCTACGCGACGGATCAATCCCCGCTTCTGCGCCTGAACGTCACCGCCTCGATCCTCGATGCCCCCGCCACCGATGACGCGCCAGGTTTTCGCACCTGGGCCCGCGAGCATGCCCCCGAGGCGGCGGAGGAGCACTACCCCCCGCGGGCCGTCGTCGGCCGCTATCTCACCGAGCGGTGGCGGGCGATGGAGACCTCGCTTCGGGCGCACGCGACGATCCGCCGGCACCGCGCCCGGGCGACCGCGATCCGACCGGATGGTGCTGGTTTCCGCGTTGCGGTCGAATCCGCGGGTGAGGGCACCCCGGCGTCATGGGAGCTCCCGGCCGACGACGTGCTGGTCGCGACGGGCCACGCACCGGACCACGACGGCGCACTGCACCACACCT
>JAUNUA010000009.1:0-11207 GCA_030538435.1 Brachybacterium sp. | reverse complement strand
GTCCCGGCCGTGTTCCCTGCTGCGGAGCACCTGTCCGAACGGTCCGTCCCCCCGGGGTCGCGCGTGGTGACTCGTGGCGCGGCCCTCACCTTCATCGACGCCGCGATCGCCCTCACCGAAGGCCGCGGCGGAACCTTCACACCCGATGCCGAGCGCCCGGGGCGTCTCACCTACGAGCGTTCCGGCGTCGAGCCCGCGGTGATCCAGCCGCTTTCCCGGCACGGACTGCTGCTCGATGCCAAACCCGACCCCGGAGACCTCCCCGCCGACATCACCGCCGTGCTCGAGGAGGGACGCGGCCGAGTGCGCGGCCTGCGCCCCACCGCGCAGGACACCGCCGCCTCCCCGGCCGACGTCCTCGCGGAGGTCGCCACCACCGCGGCCCGGCTGCTGGTGGTGACAACCGGAGCCGACACGGACGCTGCGCACGCCGCCTGCGTCGCGGTACTCATCGCCGGCGTGGAGGAGGACGTGCCCGTCGGGCGCGGCCACGCCGCCGAGGCGCTCGCCCGCAGCATCGATGTGGCCGATGGCCGCCGCCCGCCCGGTCCAGCCTGGGCGCTCGGCCGCGCCTGGCAGCAGCTGTACGCCCAGGTCACCGCAGCCCTGCGCGGCTGCGACGCGCCGATCGAGGAGTGGGCCGGGTTCCGCGCCGCAGCCGCCGTCCTCGAGCGCTTCGCCTTCGGTCCACCGCTGGTGAACGCCCGCAAGCTGCTCGCCCTCATCGACGCCGGCCTCGTCGACCTGTCCCTGCTGGACGCCGGCGCCCACCTCGACGCCGACGGTCTGCACCCGGCGCCCCCCGCGGACACCGCACCGGACATCGTCATCGACGCAGTCATCGCTCCCCCCGGTCTGGTGGGAACGGGCTCCCCGCTCGCGGCCGATCTCCTCACCTCCGGCCTCGTCCACCTCCGGCCCGGACGACGGGGCGCGATGGTCGATGCGGACGCGACGGCCGTCGGCCCGGACGGGAAGCGCACCGAGCACCTCGCCCTCATCGGCCGCCCCACCGAGGACGACGTGATCGGGCATGACACCCTGAACCGGCACCTCCATACCGAGATCCCCGCGTGGGCCGCGCGCCTCGCCGCGCGGCTCAGCGCCCACCCTGTCTCAGAGGCGCCTACCGACGAACCCAGCCCCGTCCTGCCCATCGCCGTCCCGGAAGGCTCCGCGTGACCACCACCGAACCCGCCGCTCCCCCACGCGAGGACTCCCTGCGTACCGCCTGCCAGGGGACACCGCCGCTCACCGCCCGCCTCGAGCCGTGGATGCGGGAGCTGCTCAGCGATCCCGAGGCCTGCGACGCGCTGCTGGAGACCCACGGCAGCCCGGTGAATGTGCACGATGTGTCGGCGCTTGCGCGGAACGCGGAGGAAATGCTCGCCGTTGCTCGGGAGCTCGATGTGCCGATGCGCCTGTTCATCGCCCGCAAGGCCAACAAGACCCTGGGGGTGGTCGATGCTGCCCGCGCGGCGGGGCACGGCATCGACGTCGGCAGCGAGAACGAGCTGCGGCAAGTCCTCGATCGTGGCGTGGCGCCGGATGACATCGTGCTGACCTCCGCCATCAAGCCACGCCGCCTGCTGGACCTCGCACTCGGGGCTGGCGTACCCGTCGCCCTGGACACCCTGGACGAGGCGGCCCTCGCCCAGGAGGTCGCCGCTTCCACCGCCAGGAGTGGACCGTCGCCGGTGGCGCTGCGGCTCGCACCCGCCCCGAGCGAGCTGATCGCCCCCACCCGCTTCGGGGAATCGGCCGCCACCTGGAGCGACTGGGCGGCCCGCCTGTCCCCGTCGGACAGCGGGCTGCGGATCGACGGCGTCCACTTCCACCTCCACGGCTACGACGCCGCCGCCCGGACCGCCGCGATCGCCGAGGCTCTCGGACTGATCGATCAGCTGCGGGAGCTCGGGCACCGTCCGGGATTCCTGGACATCGGGGGTGGCGTCCCCATGTCCTACCTCGACGATGCCGCCGAGTGGGATGCGTTCTGGGCGGCCATGGACGCCCCGGAGGCGTCGCGTCCCTCGTGGCGCGGGGACCCCCTGCGGCCCGTCTACCCGTACCACCAGGCGCCGACCCGCGGAGAGTGGCTGCGCACGGTCCTCACCGCAGACGTGGCGCCCGGGATCAGCGCCGCCGAGGCGCTGCAGGAGCGGTCGATCGAGCTGCGGGCCGAGCCCGGGCGCGCGATGCTCGACGGCTGCGGGATGACCCTCGCCCGGGTCGTGCAGCGCACCACCACCAGCGACGGGATCCCCGTCATCGGCCTCGCGATGAACCGCACCCAGTGCCGCTCCACCTCCGCCGACTTCCTGCTGGACCCGATCCTGGTGCGACCCGCCTCTGCCGGCGCTCCGAGCGATGCGATCGAGGGGTTCCTGGTGGGGGCGTACTGCATCGAGGAGGAGCTGATCCTCCGGCGCCGCCTGCGCTTCGGGACCGGCGTCGCCGTCGGTGACATCATCGCCATCCCCAACACCGGCGGATACCTGATGCACATCCTCGAGAGCGCCTCCCACCAGATCCCCCTGGCCGTGAACGTCACGGCCGATGGTTCCGGCGGGTATGCGCGGGACGACATCGACGCCTGAGAGGCTGTCGTCGTGTTCTGGCGTCATCCGGTTCTGGTCCCCGTCCTCACGGTGCTGGGGGTTATCGCGCTGGTCCTCACGGGGCAGCTGGAGGCGCGTGGGATGTACGTCGCGGTGCTCACGGGCGGGGCGGCGTTCGCTGTGGTCGAGATCGGGGCGCGACGCTCCCGACGGGATCGCCTGGGGCCTGCGGACTACGTCACCGCGCTGCGGCTCGCCCTGGTGGCGATGGTCGCGGGTCTCGGCGCGCAGGCCCTCTTCGCGGGGGAACAGCTCGGAACGGTAGCGCTGGTGCTGACAGGCGTGGCGCTGGTGCTCGATGGGGTGGATGGCGCGGTGGCCCGGGCGACGGGCAGCGCGAGCGCCTTCGGTGCGCGCTTCGATATGGAGTCCGATGCGTTCTGTCTGCTGGTGCTGTCGATCCTCGCCGTGCCGGTGGTCGGCTGGTGGGTGCTGGCGATCGGGCTGATGCGGTATGCGTGGGTCGCGGCGGGGTGGTTCCTTCCGTCGCTGCGGGGGGAGCTCCCGCCGAGCCGGCTCCGGCGCCCGATCGCGGCGATCCAGGGCGTCGCGCTGCTGATCATCCTCACCGAGGTGGTGCCTGGGGGTGGATCAGTGCTGGTGGGAGCGGTGGCTCTGGCGCTGCTGGTGCTCTCCTTCGGCCGTGACGCAGTGCGCCTCGTCCGGGCGGAACGGTCCTCGGCCTCCCGCTGAGACCGGTCGGCGCGGCACCAGGGCGGCTGCTCAGCCTCCGTGGGCCGCCTGGTCGGCCGCTCCGCTGCCGGGGTGCAGCAGCGGAATGATGTCGCGGGTCCAGGCACGGACGGCGTCGAGGTCGCGGAAGTCGCCGATGGGGGTGCGCATCCCCGTCAGCAGCACCTTCTCGTGGATCGGGAGACGCTCCATGATCACCCACCCGGGGAAGTTCTTCACCGCGATCGGCGACGGGCCGGGATCCTTGATGAACGCGTCGGTGCCCTTCTGGCGGCCTGCCTTCGCGGGGTCGGCTGCGGACCCAGAGCAGGTGAACAGCGCGAACGGCCGGTTGGCGAGGGCGTCGTGGTGGTCGCGGGCCCATGCCACGGCGGTCTTCTCCAGAGCGTCGTAGCGGATCCCGGAGCCGAGCACGCAGGCGTTGTAATCACCCGGGTCAGGGCTGTCCTCCACGGGGATCGAGGCGGCGGTGATGCCCCGTTCGGCGAGGGTTGCCGCAACGGTCTCGGCGAGGGTGGCGGTCGCCCCGGAGTGCGACGCATAGGCCACGAGTACAGACATGCCCGCAGTCTCCCACCACGGCGCCACACTGACCAGGGACCTCCGGCCCGCGAAGGTCCGCACGGCATCGCATCATCCGAGCGCGCGGTACAGCGTGAGTGCGAGCGCTGTGCGGTCGCGCTGACCGAGCTTCCGCAACAGCGCCGAGACGTGGTTCTTCACGGTCCCCTCGGCGAGCACCAGGCGGTCGGCGATCTCGGCGTTGGTGAGACCCTCGGCGACCCCCTCCGCCACGAGGCGCTCACTGCGGGTGAGCACAGCCAGCGGATCGCCTGCCGCCTCGGTGGTGCTGGCCTCGCTGGTCATAGCGATCCGTGCCACCCGAGGATCAATCACCAGGCCACCGTCGGCGACCGCCCGGATCGCGTCGGCGAGCGCTTCGGTCGAGGTGTCCTTCAGCAGGAATCCCGAGGCACCAGCGGCGATCGAGCCGCGCACCAGCGCCTCATCATCGAATGTCGTCAGCATCAGGACCGGTACGTCCGGGTGGGATGCGCGCACCCGCTCGGTGAGCTCGACGCCGTCCATACCGGGCATCCGGGCGTCGGTCAGCAGGACGTCCGTCATCGACGGGTCCCGGGCGAGCAGCGCGAGTGCCTCATCCCCGCCCCCGGCCTGCGCTGTCACCTCCACATCGTCCACCGTCGACAGCAGCATTGCCAGCCCCCGCCGCACCAACTGCTGATCGTCGACGACAAGGACCCGCAGTGTCCCGGTCGCGGCGCGGCCAGGATCCGTGGCGTTCATCCGCGCGCCCCGGCGAGGTCCGCGCTGTGGCCGCTCCCGTCGTCGAGGCCCGGGGTCGGAGCATCGCCGACACCTGCGGGTAGCCGCACGTGCAGCACGACGTCCCCGTCGGTGCGGTGGGCATCGAGGCTCCCACCGAGCCGCTCCGCGCGATCGGCGAGCCCGGCGAGACCGAAGCCGCGCGGGAGCGGCCCCTCCGGGAGGTGTCGTGCCGCATCACCGTGGAGGTCGCTGCGCAGGATGAGACCTACGACGCCCCTGGCATCCTCCCCGGTGACGGTGATCCGCATCTGCTCTGCGTGCCCGTGGCGCAGCGCATTGGTGAGGCCTTCCTGGACGGTGCGGTACAGCAGCAGGGAGGAGTCCTCGTCCAGGTCCGGCAGGGCGGGCCCGGTGGTCTCGACGGTGACGTCGAGGCCGGTGCCGCGGAAGGACTCGGCGATGGCCTCGAAAGCGGCGACACCGCGGGCTCCCGCGTCGCGGACGGGGCTGAGTGCCCGCACCCAGGTGCGCATCTCCTGCATGGCCTGTGCGGCGGTGTCCCGGGCGGTGCCGACCTCCGCCCAGGCGGCCTCGGGATCGGTGGCGCGGGCACGGCGAGCGAAGTCGAGAGCCATGGTGATGGCCATCAGGCGGTTGCCGAGTCCGTCGTGCAGTTCGCGGGCGGCCCGGGTGCGCTCGTCGGCGAGCACCAGCTCCTTCTCGGAATCCGCTGCCCGGCGCAGGCGCTGCATCGTCTGGCGCAGTTCGTCGAGGGCAGAGTCACGCTCGGCGAGCAGCTGCCGGTCGGCGGCCCGTCGGACCTCGTACCCTCGCCACAACATGCCGAGGACCAGGCCGAACATCAGCAGCACGGCGACGGGCACGGAGTTGACCAGTGCGATCATCAGCCCGTTCCCGTCCAGCACATGGAGCGTGGCCCCGACCGTCGGGTACCACAGCAGGGCGGCGATACCCGCGGTCGGCGAGATGTCCAGCACCAGCAGCGCAACCGCGAGCAGCAGCACGGGGATGGTGAAGCCGATGGAGCCGAGCACCACCGCAGGGGTGAGGAGCACGGCGACGGTCACGTCGATGCCCATCCGGGTTCGTCTCCGGGGCGCGCGTGCCCGCCAGACCCACAGGGAGCAGACGACGAGGATCTGCACCGCGTAGATCACCGCGAGGACGTTCGGCATCGCAGACCAGGTGCCCGTCTCGGCGAGGACCGCCAACCCGGCGAAGAGCAGGCACACCAGGGCGATGACCTGCAGGAGCGGCAGCATCCAGGTGAGGGCGCGCGCGTGGTCCTGCTCCGCCACGGCGGCGGGCGGGGTCGCGGTGCCTGGGTCGGGGGTGTTCACCACTCCAGCCTAGGATCCCCGGATGGTCGGCACCCATGACCGGGGTCACGACTCGATCTGACCCCGGTCAGCGGGGCGGGGCGGAGGTCGGGATTCTGGGCACGCGCGTCGCGGGTGACGCTGTTCGTAGCGTCGAGGACATGGACACAACCACGACCCCCCACCGCTCCGAGAACCATCCCCACGCCCCCGGCGCCGACTCCGCACCGGACCAGAGGTCGCCGCGGCACGGCAACCGCCTGGCCGTGCCGACAGCGCCCCGACCCCGCCTGCCCGCGTGGGCCCGCGCCGTCCTCACCGGCCTGCTGCTCCTGCCCGCTGCGTCCGCCGGGATCGTGCTGTTGGTGATCCCCGGTTTCGAGGGGCTGCTGAACCGGCAGGACGGTATCGGCATTGCCGCGATCGCTGCGTTCTGGACGACGGCGCTCATTGCCTATCTGGTGATCTCCTGGCTGCTGATGCGGCTGATCGACCGCCGCGGATTCGCGGCCCTCGGTCTGCGGATCGACGGTCGGGCCGGGGTCGCACTGCTGGCCGGTATGGGTATCGCTCTGCTCGCGGGTCTGCTGACCGTGCTGATCACCGAGGGTCTCGGTGTCGCCCGGCCCGCGGGGGACGTGGGCATGGATGCGGCGCCGCTGTGGATGATCCTCGCGATCGTCGTGCTGCGGTCCTTCGTGCTGCAGGGCATCGGCGAGGAAGTCCTGTTCCGCGGCTACCTGATGCAGAGCCTCGCCTCGCGGCCGCACGTGGCCGTGTGGGTCGCAGCGGTCGCGTTCACCATCCCGCATCTGCTGTCCTCCGGGGGCCAGCAGAGCGCGGTGGAGCACCTGATCTATCTGATGATCCCGTTCGGTTTCGCGATCAGTGCGGGCTACCTGGCGATGGCGCTCGGGTCGGTGTGGGCCGCGGTCGGCATCCACGGCGGGTTCCACGTCGCCGTGTTCGTGCTCGGTGCCGCCGGTTTCACCTCCGATGGGCCGTGGGTATGGGCCACCATCGGGATGCTGCACCTCCTGGCGGGCCTGGGTGTGGCGCGGTTGATCCCCGCCGCACGCTGGGCCGAGATCCGCGAGCGCGGCGTCTACGCGCGAGGCTGAGCGCACGCGGTGCCGGCGCGGCGGAGCGCCGGTAGCCGCGGCGGCCAACGCGGTGGCCGCGGCGGCCCGTCCCTGATCGGCGTGACGCTTTCCGCCGTATCTCGCCCGCACCGCCCATCGGGGTGACGGTTGTTGCCGCATCGACCCAGTTGAAGCGGCAGAAACCGTCACGACGGGTGCAGACCAGGTAGTCCCAGCGCGGCGGCCCCCTTCGACCGGACCACCTGCACGGAACGGCGTCCAGGAGCACGGCACCTGCACATAAGCAGGCCTCGTGCTCCTGGACGCCATTGCGTGCAGATCCGCGCGGCCCGGTCTGCCGCAGAGATCGCCGTGGCCCTAAACGGACGATCCGCGTTGTCCACAATCCGACGACGGTGATGGTGCCGACGGCAGGCGTCGTGGTGTGCTCCTGCGCATGATCCCGTCCAGAAGACCCCGCGGACGCGCTCGAACGGTTCCCGGCGACCACCCGCTCACTGTGTCTCCCCCACCGCGCCCCAACCTGCGTCGGCGGACTGTCCTTTCCGGGATGCTCACTGTCGGGGGCTTCAGCCTGGTGGGGTGTGAGAACCCGCTCGACGGGATCCTCGGACGCGATCCGATCGCGCTCGAAATGACGCCGCTGACCACGGACACAGATCTGTTGCCGACCGATCCGGTCATCGTCTCCAGCGCACCGATTCCTCGGGCGGGGGACCGCGAGCATCCCGCGATGCTGGTGCGACTCGTCGAGGACGCACACTCCCGAGTGCTGGTCGTGGATCCTACACATCCGGAGGGTATTGACCTGGACCTCGACCCGTCCGTGATCGCGGTCCATCTCCTCCACGATGGCCCTACAGTCGCGGTGCTGGCTTCCACGATGGAGAACGGCACCTACTCCCACCGATTGCTGACCTCGACGGATATGGAAACGTGGGAAGAGCAGGAGATCAGTGCATCGTTGGGGGACGAGGCCCGGTGGGCCCGCAGCGGTCTGATACTGGGACGGAACGGTCGTTCACCGATACCCGTTCACACCCTGGACGAGGACGGCACCCTCACGAAGCTCACTGCGCTCCCCGTCGCCGACGGCGAAAAGTGGGAGCGGATCGATGCCGTCCGTGACGGTGAGCGCATTGGGGTGTTGCTCCGTCGGAGGGGGCCCGAGCAGGCGAGGGATGCAGCGCTAGTCGCCTCCTTGGACGGTGGTACGAGCTGGAATGACCCGATCTCCTTGGCCTCGCAGCACCCCTCCGCCACCCCCCGCTTCCTCACGGTGCAGGATTCGGACTTCATCGTCCTCGGTCAGAGGCAGGTGAGGGTTAACGGCGCGGAGTACGCCCACCCGATCGCCTGGAGCACAGCCGACGGCACGAACCTGACGCTAGAGCAGGTGCCAGTGGCGCCCTTCGGGTACGAGGGATGGGAGAACGAGGACGGGCCGATCGACCCGGAGACACCGCTGGAAGACCTGGACTACCGCGCGCATCGGCCATCTCGGACTTTCACCGGCGAACGCCTGGAGGTGCCCTTCAGCTGGGCAGACACCTACGCCGTCGCCCGCCGCTCACCCAACGGGGAATGGGTAACGGAGCAATCGTTCTCCTATCTTCCCGCGGCGGTGGAGGACGTCACCCTCGCCGATGGAGAAGCGATGGTGCTCCACGAACGAGGAGTCAGCCATCTCGCCGAGGAAGGCCGTGAATCGTCGATCGTGCTGCGCAGCATGCCTTCTCGCTCGCTGTCGGCGGACGGGGACTCCGGCGGAGCCCAGCCCATGGCCCTGTCCTCGTGGAAGCTCAGTCGGATCGAGCGCGACGAAGCCAACGTCTCCTGGCGGCAGGTCACCGGCTCGCAGGTCCTGGAGATCGACGGAGACACTCTGATTCCCACGACGGGCGCTCCGTCGGCGATGAGGACTCTGCAGAGGCCGACCCTCGCCGTCGCGGAGGACGGCAGTCGGGTTCTGCTCGGGCAGTATTACGACGAGGACGGGGTATACCGCGGCGCACGGGGTTGGTGGCACCAGGAGGACGGAGATTGGACGGAGATCGACGGCCTTCCCCGAATGGGCGAGGTGGAGTTCGGGATTCTGACTCTCATCGACAGCGTCTACTACCTGCCCATCGGCTTCATCGGCAACGAGGCTCTCGAAGCCGATATACGACCTCGCTTTGTCCCACAGGTGTGGAGATCCGTGGATGGCATCACGTGGGAAGAGGACGGCGAAGCAGGAGAGCCTTCGCGCATCGTCGCCGTCAGCCGTATCGGCGAGGAACTGATCGGGATCGGTGTTCAGGGCGTCGACGTGGAAGAGGCGGTTGATGACGGGAACGGCGACAACGAGCAGTCCGGTGATGAATCTGCGGCGGAGCCCGGACGCACCGTCACTCACGGCGCGGTCTTCCGCCAGCAGGACGGCGTCTGGACACCGACGCTCCCCGACATCGACGCGGAGGAGTCGTACTTCTCCCGTATCGCCGCGATAGACGGGGTACCGCATGTCTTCGGATGGACTGATGGCGACGAAACCACCTGGACGGTTGGCGAGGATCTGACCCTGACCGAAGTGGATCGGGGCGCCGACGACCGCTCACGCGGGCCCGTGCTCGACCTGGGGGACGGAGCCTGGGTGGCGACCGGGATGATCGACGACCCTGAGGTCGCCCACGGACGAGTCCTTTGGGTCACCGCCGATGCGGGGGAGCACTGGGATCCGACCGTCATCCCGGGTACGGAGGGACGCTGGCCGAGCATCGAGCTCCTGCGCGACGAGGCGGATCTGGTGATTCTGGTCGAACACGGCGACGGGCCCCGCGGGCATCGCATCAAGGATGCGGCGACGCAACTCCTCGGCGAGTGAGCCAGCCCCGCCGGACGGTTCACTGAGCTCGACGGTCAGCGGGAAGGGCCGTGGGTCCGCGGTTACGTGACGTCACGGATCTCGAACCCCTCCTCGGGGGCCGGCTCCTCCATGAGAGAGGCTAAGTGCACGTTGTGGGCCGCCGTCACCGGGTGTGCGTACGCAGCATTGCTGCGTGTCCGGCCCTCGGCGCGGTCACTCGCATCGTCGACACCGACCAGAAGTCGGTGGAGAACGACGCTCACGCCAGCGGCACGTGCTCGCGTCACTGCCCAGGAACGCCGTTGCCGAGACCAGCTGTTCCAATCGAGCACCACGTCCACACCGGCAGCGAGGACCTGATCGGCCACGGACCAGATCAGGTCTTTGACCTGGTCGATGCGCTCGCCGTAGCGGTCGTCGTCGAAGGACAGCTCGGGGTGGAGGCGGAGCATCCATTCGTCGAGTGTGAAGCGGACCGCTGCACCATCCGCAGATAGTCGTCGGGCGTGCGTCGTCTTGCCGGACCCGGAGAGGCCGTAGAGCAGATGAACGCGCGGCACCGTCACGTTGAGCACCCTATGCGCGGGTCGCCATGGCGCTCAGCGAGCGCCCGCCGGCTCACCCAGCTGCACGACGTCCCCGCTGCGGGCGGATCGCTGCGCCGCCTCGACCACCCGCACGGTCCGCAGGCCGGTCTCGCCGCTCGGCTCCGCCTGCTCCCCCGTGCGCACCGCGGTCAGGAACGCATCGATGAGCAGCGCATCGAGATCCTGGCCATAGGCGAGCCACTGCCCGAACCCGCCGACGTGTTCGGCGAACGCGTCGATCTCCAGCTGCCCCCCGGTGCCCACGGCCTGCAGGGTGAGTCCGCCCCAGGTGGGGGCGTCTTCCGGGACTGACCAGGAGCAGTCGAGAGTCGCGATCACCCCGTCGTCGTAGGTGAGGGTGACCAGTCCTCCGGTTTCGGCGCCCTCACCGGCACGGTCGCTGTGCAGGATGCGATTGGTGAGGGCATGGACGGTGCGTGGCTCGCCGAGGATCGAGTCGAGGATCTGGGCGAGGTGGACCGTGTGGTCGACCAGCGCTCCCCCACCGGCGGCCTCCACATCGGTGAACCAGTCGCGGCCTCCGGGCAGCTTCCCCGTGTTGGTGCCCGTCAGACCGACGATCTCGCCGAGGGAACCGTCCTCGACACCGGCACGCAGCGCCTGGACCATCGGCGAGAAATGCACGGGGAAGGCCGTCATCAGCACCACCCCGGCGTCGCGGCACGCGGCGACCATCACTTCGGCGTCGGCGACCGTCGTGGCGA